>CAIPNN010000124.1 GCA_903866425.1 uncultured Actinomycetes bacterium | reverse complement strand
TGCGTGGACAAGATCTTCGCCTCAGAGATCGATGCCGGGCGCCTGGCCGAGGTTGAGGCTGCACACCCCGGTTTCGGTGCGCTCACCGCAGCGCGCACACCGCACGACTTCTGCCCCGCGGCGATTGACCGTACCTTCCCCGACCGTGTGGAGGGGCCGTGCCTCGCCCCCGAATTCGTGGCGGGGCTTCCCGACGCTCCTGACGGCAGGGAGCCTCTGCGTATCAGGCCGCGGTGACTACCCGCCGCTGATGCGCCCGAGGCGCGCGATGGTGTCTGCAGCGCCCTGCACGAATTGGCTGATGATGTCGGCGGCCGGTCGATCGGGGCCGGCAAGCGCCGCGGCCTGGCCCGCCCACAGCGACATGAGGTCGGCACGGCCTGCCTGCGCTGCCGCGCGGCGCACATCGCCGGCGGCGGCGTTCTGCTGCGGCCAGCCCATGGCGCCTGGCTGATCCAGCGCCTCGATGAGCGTGTTGGGCAGTCCGCGCGCAGGTCGTCCTGAGAGCGCCCGCGTCACGATGGTCTCGTCGTCGCGGGCCGCACGGATGCGGTCGCGCCAGCCATCGGGCACACCGGCCTCGCGGGCAACCAGCAGCGCTGTGCCCAACTGCACGCCATCGGCGCCAAGCGCCAGTGCGGCGGCGAGCCCTGCGCCATCCATGATTCCTCCGGCGGCGACCACCGGCACATCCACGGCCTGCACCACCTGACGCACCAGCGCCATGGTGCCCACCAGCGGTACCGGGGCATCGTCGGGCACCGTGAAGTTCGACCGGTGCCCTCCGGCTTCGCCGCCCTGCGCCACCACCACGTCAGCGCCACCCTGCACCACGATGCGGGCTTCGTCCACCGTGCTCACCATCGCGATGAGCGGCACTCCGGCGTCTCGTGCGGCACCGGCCACCGGTGCCGGGTCGCCGAGGCCCGTGGCCACGACGGTGGCACCTGCGTCGAGCCCCGCCTGCACCAGCTCGAGCGGCGTGGCGGGTGTGGGGCCTGCCGGCGGCGGATGGGGAAGACCCAGTTCGGCACGCAGCGGCGCCAGGACCTCTGCAACCCGGTCGGGATCGGCCCCCGGTCGCGGCACCGCGGGGGAGATGAGCACGTTCACGCCGATTGGGGCGCTGCCGGCGATCGCGCGCGCCCGGGTGACGGCGTCATGCACGGCTTCGGTACTCATGCCGGCAACGCCGAACACACCAAGGCCACCGGCTGCCGACACGGCGCCCACCAGTTCGGGCGTGGTGGGCCCACCGGCCATGCCTGCCAGCAGGACGGGATGACGAATGCCGAGCAGTGCGGTGAGGCGCGTGGCGAGTGTGGCCATACCCTCAGGGTGCCAGACGCTCAGACGCCGCGCCGCACGGCGCCTGGCGCCGGAGGCACCGGGTCTTCACCCAGTGCTGTGCGGCGTGCGATCCATCCGGCCAGCCGCCGCCGCTGGTCGTCGTCCATCCAGTTCTCGGCCGCGTGACGCAGCCGGGCGAGGGTGTCGTCGCCTGCGGCCAGCGCCTTGCTGCGCCCGGTGCGAAGCGCAATCCAGCCCACCAGTCGGTCGGCTTCGTCCTCGCTCATGGTGAGCGAGGCAATACGGATGATGTCGTCAACGGGGTCGCCCACGCGGGCACTCTAGCGAACATGTGTTCGCACCCTGCGACGAGGCCTACGCCGAGGCCTCGTCCTTCCTGCGCAGGCGCCGTGCGAACGACACAAGCCATGGGGCGGTGCGGGTGTATTCGACAAACAGGAACCACAGGAGGATCGCCACAATGGCCACGATCCATGCCGTGGCACTGAGGCTTGGCAGTGCGATGAGCACGATGGCCGCGATGATCAGCACGGCCACCTCGAGGTGACGCGGGTACTCACGGATGAACGTCGTGACCCGGTCCTCGTCGTCAGCCGGCACACCCGCCTGCAGGTCGCGCCAGCGACAGCCGATCCAGGCACGCAGGCGCAGGGCCAGCTTGTCGGGGCCGAAGATCCACAGGACGAAGGCCACGATGGCTGCGAGGAATGTGAGCCACAGCGTCTGTGCCAGCAGGCGGCTGCCGACCTCGTTGATGATGGCGCTGTACACCTGCTCGCTCGCCGGCGTCGTGAGGAGACCCGCGATGGCGTTCTTCGCGATGCGCAGCGTGATGATCAGCACGACAGCCGACACGGCGATGGCGATCATCGCGCGGTATGCAGCCGATCTGCGCTCGCGCGCGAGCACGATGCCCAGGATGAGCAGCAGCGCGAACAGCACCGGCAGCAGCCACGACATCAGATTGATCAGCGAGAGGGCCTGCCGTATGGCGCTCACGGTGGATCCGCTGGCGATGGTGTAGGCCGGGTAGCCCTCCTGGGCGAGCGGTGCCGGGATGTACTTGGCCAGCGGTCCCAGCTGGGCGTCAATGGCGGCCCGCGCCTCCTTCACCAGCGGTTCGGTGTTGAAGACGATGGCGTCGCCCTGGAACTGGAAGACGCCGGGGTCATTGTTGATGAGGTCGACGACCCCCTCGCTGGCCCGTCGGGCAACGTTCTCGATGAGTTGCTGGCCCGGGCCGGTGCTGAGGGCGTTCTGCACGATGTCGCCGATGCGTGCGCGCAGCGAGCTGGCCAGGATGTTGGCGAGGAACTCCTTGCGCTGCTCGGTGACGGGGAGGGGGGCAATGACCTTGGCCGCGGCCTCCTCCGCACGGGCCTGCGTCACCACGTTGTTCTCGACGTAGGTCTCGATGGCCGTTTGCACTTCCACCTGCCCCTGCACATTCAGGGCGGCGGCCACGAACCCGTCGGGGCTGCTGGCGCTCACGCGCACCCACACGAAGAGGCTGCCCACGATGAGGCACAGAATCGAGATGGCCAGGCAGAAGAACGACAGCACCGAGCGCACACGGATGCGGCGCCAGAAGGGCGGTCGGGGCGTTGGCGCAGTATCGGCGGTCGTCACCCGTAGAACTGTACTCACCCGGGCCGGGGCATCAGGGCGCCGGGGCGCGCTACGGTGTGCGCCAACGGTCAGGAGGTGACGTGGTGAGCAGCGAAGTCCCCACCCGGCGTCATTTGGGTCCCGATGAGGAGCTCGAGCGCGCAATGGCCGACTACCTGCGCGTTTCTCGCGGGGCGCACCTCTACGCCAGCGGCGACGAGCACCAGCGTGCCGAAGAAGCTGCGTGGACCCGTCTGGTTGCTGCGCGCGACCTGTTTGAGGCCGCCGCGGCCTCAGCCTCCGCCTAAGACTCCCAGCGGAAGCCCGTTGCCGCGGGTGCGGCGCGCAGTGGGCTCGACGGCGCGCCTGCGTGCGGTGGCCTGTGGAAGTCGACCGGCGACGTGTCGTTGGGCGCATCGGGATGGAACATCGAGGCCAGGTACTGAATGTGCCCGCGTCCCGGCCCCAGTTCGTACTGCCCGCCGCCGTAGGCGCCCATGCCGGTCTCGCGCACGTGGTCGTACACGGCCATTAGCCGCTCAAGCGAACCGATGCGTGAGGGCTTGACGTTGATGGTGCGTGGCGCGATGGGCATCTCTGCGATGTCGTCGACCGAGTGGATGGGGGCGTCCCATGTGACGCGGTCCTCAGCGCCGGCAAGCGCGATGCGCGTGCGGTCGTCCACGCGGGGGTCCTCCAGCCAGGCATCGGGAAACTCCTCGGCCACCGTGGCGTAGAGGCGGGGGTCGGCACCGCTGTCCACCACCGTGCCCGTGTAGTGCCCCTTCAGGTCGATCACGTCCACATCCACCGCGTCGCCCAGTTGCTCCATCAGCTCGCGGGTCCACGATGGCGTGGCGTCGAGCTTGAACCCGATACCCGGCGCCACCTCTGCCCACTGCAGCACGCGCTCGGGGCTGGGCGGGTCGCCGAGTCCGGTGGAGATGACGAACGAGGTGGGGTGGCAGTCCTCACCCAGCACGCGCCAGAGCGGCTGGCCAGCCTGACGCAGCCCCAGGTCGAGTGCGGCGCTCTCGAATGCCCACCGGCGGTAGTTGCGGCTGGGCTCCCATGCCGGCGGAGCGGGGAAGAGGTCCATCGACTCGAGCGCCTGCGCCAGCGTGTGAATTGTCCACTCGCCGCGCAGGTCGGGTGGCCCCGTGATGGCGAACAGCGCGGCCTCGTCGGCCTCGTACGTGACGTCTTCGCCAATGCCCTCATGCCCCAGGCCACGCAGCACCACGAGTGTGGTGACCCGGGTGAACTCCGGCGACACCGGCAGCTCAAGGCGGTCGAGTGCAACCTCGTCAATCACCACGGGCAGGTCGCGAATGCGTGAGTAGAGCGTTCCGGAGTCGGTCATGGGCGTGAGCGTACCGGCCGCGATCGCGGTACCGTCGCGGCATGGCAATTGAGGCCGGCATGACGATTCGCAATTCCGATGGCACCGTGGTGGGGCGCGTTTCACGCGGCCCGGATGGGGCTGTGGTGGTCGACGTCGTGCATGAGGAGTCGCGCTGGCTCGTGGAACTTGCCGCGGAGCGGTACGGGGCCCCCGCGCGACCCCGGCCGCGCCCCTCCTGCGCACCGCCGTCCGAGGGGTCGCCGCCCGCGGTGTAATCCGCAACCCTCAACCAGCACTTGAGGGTAGCGGGAGGGGCAGCAATCCCATTCAGGCGATCTTTTCTGCGCGAATGCCCTTCCCAAGGGCGGCCGCAGTGTCTACGGTGCCGCGTCCCATGACCGACCGCACCACCACACGCACGCCCGATCTCGTGGAGGCCGCCCTCCTCGAGGTGGCCACCGTGCCCGGGGGCATCCACCGCAGTGTGCTGTGGGCCGCCGTGGCTGCGCGCCTTGCCGAGATGGACCCGTCGGCACCGCCGCCCGAGCCCGACCGCGTACTGCGTGCGCTGGGCATGTGCATCGTGCGCGGTCAGGTTGATGAGGTGGGCGGGCGCATCCTGCCCGTCGCCGCACTCGAATCGGCCTAGCGGCAGGGGCGCCCCCGGGTGGGCGCGAATATCAGGGCGATGGATCCCGATCGCATGCTCACGCTCACCGATGCGGCAACCCTCGCGGGGTGCTCGCGCAAGGCGCTGGAGCGCCGCGTGGAGCGCGGCAGTCTTGTTGCCACGCGTGATGACGACGGCCAGCGCAGGGTGCGCGTGGCCGACCTGCTGCGTGCCGGCCTCGTGACGCTGACGCCCGCATGCGTCGAGCCCGGCGCCGCGCCGGAGCGCATGGCCGAGGCGGAGTCGGAGGTGGAGGCCCTGCGCACCGCGCTGGTGGCCACCGAGGCGGCACTTCGGCGCGCGCGCGACGAGATGCGCACCGTGAAGACGGCACTGATGGACGCCGAGGCGCGCGCCACGGTGGCCGAGCAGGACCTCACCCAGGTGCTTGTGGGTGAGGCGGCCGTGCGCGAGCCGGGCCGTCGTGGCCGCCTGCGCCTGCGCACCGCCTAGCCCCGCTTACTCCGGCAGAAGCCCCAGCAGTTCGCGGGCCGTGGCCTCCGGGGCCTCCTCGGCCAGGAAGTGACCGCTGTCGATCGCGCGGCCGCGCACGTCAACGCCCTGGTCCATCCAGGTGCCCAGCACGTCGTAGATGCGGTGCATCGCCCCCCGCTCGCCCCACAGCACCATGAGGGGGCAGGCGATGCGCGCGGCGGCATCCTCGGCGTCGTGCACCAGATCAATGGTGGCTGCCGCGCGGTAGTCCTCGCACTGGGCGTGGATGGTGGGTGCGTCGTCGAATGCGCGCTCGTATTCCGCAATCGCAGCCGGGTCGAACTGAAAGCCCGGCGCCGCCCAGCGACGAAGGGTCTCATTGAGCCACCACGTGGCGTCCTGGCCGATCATGTGCTCGGGCATGCCATCGGGCTGGATGAGGAAGAACCAGTGGTAGTAGGCGGTGGCCAGCGCCTGATCGGTGGTGG
>CAIPNN010000123.1 GCA_903866425.1 uncultured Actinomycetes bacterium | reverse complement strand
TTGTGGCGCACATGACCGGACGACCTGCGAAGCGGAACACCAACATCCCCGTTCCATTTGTCGGGATACGCGCTGGTAGCCTCTGCGAATGCCGATCATTGACTCCATGACCGACCTCATTGGCGGTACGCCTCTGGTGCGACTGAACCGCCTCGCCGAGGGGACGGGCGCCACCATTCTGGGCAAGCTTGAGTCCGCCAACCCCGCGGGCAGCGTGAAGGACCGCATCGGGTTGGCAATGTTGGAGGCCGCCGAGCGCGACGGCACCGTCACCCCGGGTGTGAGCGTCATCGTGGAGCCCACGTCGGGCAACACGGGTATTGCCCTGGCCTTCGTATGCGCCGCCCGCGGCTACAAGTGCATTCTCACGATGCCCGAGAGCATGAGCATGGAGCGTCGTGCGCTGCTCAAGGCGTACGGGGCAGAACTGGTGCTCACGCCCGCCACCGAGGGCATGCGTGGGGCCATCTCCCGTGCGCAGGAGATCGCGGCGGAGACCGAGGATGCATTCATCCCGCAGCAGTTCGAGAACCCGGCGAACCCTGACGTGCACGAGCGCACCACGGCCGAGGAGATCTGGACCGACACCGATGGCGACGTGGACATCTTCGTGGCCGGCGTCGGCACGGGCGGCAGCATCACCGGCGTGGGGCACGTGCTGAAGCAACGCAAGCCCGGTGTGCAGATCGTGGCCGTCGAGCCGGTCGACTCTCCGGTGCTGTCGGGTGGCGATCCTGCCCCGCACCGCATTCAGGGCATCGGCGCAGGGTTCGTGCCCGGCGTGCTCGACACCGCCGTGTACGACGAGATCATCCAGGTGAGCGCCGAGGACGCCTTTGCGACGGCCCGCCGACTCGCGAGCGACGAAGGTGTGCTGACGGGTATCTCTGCCGGCGCCAACGCCTGGGCCGCCCGCGAACTGGCCAGCCGCCCCGAGAACGCCGGCAAGGTCATCGTCACCATCATCTGCGACACCGGCGAGCGATACCTCAGCACGGCGCTGTTCACGGAGGCCTAGGGCCTCCGGCCCGTCAGGCCTTCTTGATCAGCAGGTCCCGGGTTCCGTGCTCGCGGAACGCCAGGCCGCGCAGAAAAGCACGGGCGTCGTCCGTGGCCTCGGGCTCGGCGATGAGGTGGGTGCCGCCCGCCGTGCGCACAGCCCGGGCCGCCGAGGCGATCAGCATGGTGCCCACGCCCTTGCGGCGCTCGTCGGGAACCACGCCCATCCACCAGATGATGCCTTCGGGCACCTGGGTGAAGCAGAACCCGATGATGCGGTCACCGCGGAGCGCCACGGTGAAGTCGCCGTAGCCGGCGCCCTGGGCGTATCCGGTGGGTCGGCCCATCGCCTTGAAGGTGGCGAGGCCGTCGAGGGCCTCCCACTCGGCGTCTTCGTAGCGCTGCGCCATCTCGTTGGTGTACGTGAGCAGGCGCACGCCTTCCGAGCCTTCGCTCTCGCGCAGCCCGTCGATGGCCCGGCTCGCGCGCACGGTGGTTGCGTACTGCGTGAAACCCGCGTCGCTCAACAGGGCGCCCAGGGGATCGCCGGGCTCAAGCGCCACATCCCAGGGCATTTCAACAGGCAGCGCGCTGAGGAGCGCCTCAACCTGTGCGGCATCGCGTGCGCGCACGTTCTCCAGGCGCGCGGCGCGCGCTGTGGGGGAGGGCCCCACCTGGCAGGACGCCCCGCCTGCTTCGACGCTAGAGAAGGTACGGCTCCAGGTCGTCCACCCGCACGCCGGTGTCCTCAAGCCACTCCCGGGCGTCGGACACGGCGTCCTGCGTGCCGCTGATCTCGAGAATCACCCAGCCGGTGCGCTCGCGTACGTCGGCGCGCCGGATGTTGCACACAACGTCGTGCTCCGTGGAAAGCCGATGCACGACCGGCTCGCGGACGAGGGTCTCGGGAAATGTGAGTCGGACGCGGATGCTTGCCATAGGAAACCTGCCGGGGCAGGGGCAGGAATATACTCGCGCCATGGCCAGCCCGTTGACACGCCTCACGTCCGCACTCAGGCGCGACCTCGACACCGCGCGCGAGCGCGATCCCGCAGCGCGCTCGGACGCCGAGATGATTCTCACGTACCCCGGCCTGCACGCCGTCTGGATGCACAGGGCGGCGCACGGTCTGCACACCCGCAATTGGCGTCTGCCCGCGCGCGTGGTCAGCCAGGTGTCACGTTTCATCACCGGCATCGAGATCCACCCGGGGGCAACCATCGGGCCGGGCTTCTTCATCGACCACGGCATGGGTGTGGTCATCGGCGAGACCACCGAGATCGGCGAGGACGTCACGATCTACCAGGGGGTCACTCTGGGGGGCACCGGCAAGCATGGGGGGAAGCGCCACCCCACGGTGCGCGACGGTGTCACCGTTGGCGCAGGTGCATCGGTGCTCGGGCCCCTTGAGGTCGGCGAGGGCGCGAAGATCGGCGCCGGCTCCATCGTGGTGAAGGACGTCCCCGCGAACTCCACCGTCGTGGGCAACCCCGGCAAGCCGGTGGCCATCGACGGCGAGCGCGTCGACCCCGAGAAGCTGCACCACCCAGACCTCGACCACACCCGGTTGCCCGACCCGGTGGCCGAGGCGCTCGACTGCCTTATTCAGCGCGTTGAGGAACTCGAGGCCGAGATCGCGGCGCTGCGTGCGGGCGAGGACCCACCGGCCAAGAGTGATGAGGCCGACTGCCGAGACGGCGTGCGCGAGCGCATTCGGGCAGCCCGCACGGCCTCCCCGGACGCCGCGTAGACCGCATTCCGATGGGCGCTCCGGCGTCCGCCCGCGGCGCTACATTCGCCGGGTGAGTACGGACCTCGTCGCAAGCCTCAATCCCCCGCAGCGCGACGCCGTGCTGCATGGCGACGGACCGATGCTGGTGCTCGCAGGCGCAGGCTCGGGAAAGACCCGGGTCATCACCCATCGCATCGCCCACCTCGTGCGCGAGCGGGGCGTTCCCGTGGGCCAGATCCTTGCCATCACGTTCACCAACAAGGCTGCGGGAGAGATGCGTGAGCGCATCCTCCAACTCGTGGGTGCCGAGGCCCGCGGGCTGTGGGCCGCCACGTTCCACTCGGCCTGCGCGCGCATTCTGCGCATTGAGCACGAGGTGGCGGGGTACGAGCGCTCCTTCACCATCTACGACGACGCCGACCAGCAGCGCCTCATGCGCCAGGTCATCGCCGATGAGGGCCTCGACCCAAAGCGCACCACACCCCGTGGCGTGCTGGGCGTCATCTCGGCGGCGAAGAACGAGCTGAAGGGCCCGGGCGACCTGCACGATGAGGCGGCTGGCGACTACGGGCTGGAGGTGACGGCCCGCCTGTATCAGCGCTATCAGGATCGCCTCATGGCCAATCAGGCCATGGATTTCGACGACCTGCTGATGGTCACCGTGCAGATGCTGCAGCGCAACGCCGTGGTGCGCGAGCGCTGGCAGCGCAGGTTCCGGTACGTGCTGGTTGACGAGTACCAGGACACCAACCATGCGCAGTACTGGCTGGTGCGCATACTCGCCGAGCCGGAGCGCAACGTGATGGTGGTGGGTGACGACGACCAGGGCATCTACTCGTGGCGCGGTGCCGACATCCGCAACATCCTCGAGTTCAAAGCCGACTATCCGGACGCGGTCACCATCCCGCTCGAGCAGAACTACCGGTCGAGCAAGACCATTCTCGCGGCGGCCAACGCCGTCGTATCGCGGAACACGGGTCGTCACCCCAAGAAGCTCTGGACTGATCGCGATGAGGGCGAGGATGTCGTCATCGCGTCGTGCCAGGACGAGTACGACGAGGCCCGCATGGTGCTGCGCGAGATCGACCGCGCGGTGGCCGAAGGGCACGCACTTGACGAGATCGCGGTCTTCTACCGCACACACGCGCAGAGCCGCGTGATTGAAGATCAGCTGGTGCGGCAGGGCGTGAACTATCAGGTGCTGGGCGGCCCCCGCTTCTACGACCGCGCTGAGGTGAAAGACCTCATGTCGTATCTGCGCGTGGTCGCGAACCCCGCCGACCGCGAGGCATTCACCCGGGCCGCAGGCAGCCCGAAGCGCGGGCTCGGCCCCGCGGCACTTGCCAAGTTGGCCGATGCCGCTGAGTCGCATGGCCTCACCATGGACGCAATCGCGCGCGACCCCGACCTGGTGCCCGGGCTCAACGCGTCGCAGCGCGAGGCGCTCGGTGCCATGGGCGCCCTCATTGAGCGACTGCGACAGATGGACGCCACGGGGTCGCCTCCCGGACGGGTGATGGAGGCGGCCATCGAGGAGTCGGGCATGCGCGAGGCGCTCTTGGCCGATGGGCCCCTCGAGACCGGGGTGGGACGGCTTGAGAACCTGCAGGAACTCGTCGGTGTGGCCGTTGAGTACGCCGCGCGCTCCGAAGAGCCGTCGCTCGGCGGCTTTCTCGAGGAGGTTGCGCTGGTGTCGGCCGTGGACGAGGCCGACGACGACGGCCGGCGGGTGACGCTGATGACCGTGCACAACGCCAAGGGGCTTGAGTACGACGTGGTGATTGTGACGGGCCTCGAGGAGGGGCTCTTCCCGCACATGCGTTCCATTGACGACCCGGATGGCCTCGAGGAGGAGCGACGCCTGTGTTACGTGGCGCTCACCCGTGCCCGCCAGCGACTCATCCTCTCCCACGCCGATGCCCGTACGCTGCGCGGCAACCGCATGTACTCGATTCCCTCGCGGTTCATCGACGAAATCCCTGCAGAGGCCACCGGTCGACCGGACCCCATTGTGACGTCGTCCGGCAGTGGTGGCGGCGCGTCGGGTGGAGAGCAGTTCGTGGTGCCGTCGTTCGACGTGGGTGATGAAGTGGTGCACGAATCGTTCGGCGAGGGCGTGATCATCGGGGTGCAGCAGCGAGGGCGCCTCATTCAGGTGCGGTTTGACGACAAGGAGCGGTTGCTGATGGCGGACATGGCGCCCATGAGGAGGCTTGCCGGATGAGTGCGAAGGTCATTGACGGACGCGATGGTGCGCGCCGGGTGCGCGAGCGTGTGGCGGAAGGGTGCGCGGCATTCGAGAAGCGCCACGGGCGCAAGCCCGGCCTGGTGGGCATTCAGGTGGGCGACGACCCCGCCAGCGAGATCTACCAGCGCAACAAGGCGCAGCAGGCCGAAGAGGCCGGCATGGTGGTGGAGCGCATCAAGCTGCCCGCAGGCACCACGCAGGCCGAGATGGATGCGCTGCTCGACAAGCTCGACGCCGACGACGCGGTGGACGGCATGCTGGTGCAGTTGCCGGTGCCCGCACCGCTCGCCGAGCCCGCAATCGCCGCCCACATCTCGCCGGCGAAGGATGTTGACGGGTTCTCGCCGGTGAATATCGGGCACCTCGTGCGCGGTGAGCCGTGCCTTCGCCCGTGCACGCCGAGCGGCGTGATGTGGCTGCTGGACGACGCCGGGGTGGACCTCGAGGGCGCGAACGCCGTGGTTATCGGGCGGTCGGTCATCGTGGGCAAGCCGCAGGCGCTCATGCTGCTTGAGCGCAACGCGACGGTGACCATCGCGCACTCGCGCACCCGCGATCTGCCCGCTCTCTGCCGCGAGGCCGACGTGCTGGTGGCCGCGGTGGGCGTGGCCGAAATGGTGCGTGGCGATTGGGTCAAGCCCGGCGCAACGGTCATCGATGTGGGTATGAATCGCCTGGACGATCGCCTGTGCGGAGACGTCGCATATGACGAGGTTGCACAGGTGGCCGGTGCCATCACTCCCGTTCCCGGGGGCGTGGGACCCATGACAATCGCTTTCCTACTGGCTAACACCCTCCAGTCCGCCGAACGGCGGATGGGAGACGAACCGACAAAGGGAATCATCACGTGAAGATTGCGATCTTCGGCGGCACCGGCGACCTCGGTCGCGGTCTCGCCATCACCTTCGCTGCTGCCGGCCACGAGATCATCGTGGGTTCGCGCAGCCAGGAGCGTGCCGACCAGGCTGCAGAGGGTCTGCGCGAGGCATACCCCGAGGGCAACTTCGTGCCGATGGAGAACGCCGCTGCTGCGGCTGCCGGCGAGCTCGCCGTGCTCTCCATTCCGTTCGAGGGCATCGACCAGACGATCCCGCCGCTGGCCGAGCCGCTTGCCGGCAAGGTGCTCGTGACGGTGGTCAACGCGCTCAAGTGGGGCAAGAGCGGCGCAATGGCTGTGCTCGACCTGCCTGCGCAGTCGTGCGCCCACCAGATTCAGGACCTGGCCCCCGAGGCCAAGGTCGTGGTGGCCTACAACAACCTGCCGGCCGCAGCGCTTCAGGAGCGTCACCGCATTGAGGGCGACGTGCTCATCTGCGGGAAGAGCAAGGCCGCCCGCGAGACCGTGGTGGAACTCACCAAGGACATCCCGGGCTGCCGTGGTCTTGACGCGGGCCCGCTGGCCAACGCCATCATCATCGAGGGCATGACCGCGGTGATCATCAACCTCAACAAGCGCTACGGCGGTGAGGCCTCCATCAACATCACCGGCCTCGAGGACGCACCCGCCCGCGGGTAGTTCCCTGTGATGCACCTCGGGGGTGGCGCCGTCCGGCGTCGCCCCCGGGTGGCGTCACGCGTAGCCGAGTTCCTCGAGTCGCTCCTCGCCCATGCCGAGGTGGTGGCCGAGTTCGTGCAGCACCGTTATCCGCACCTGATGCCGCAGGGCGTCCGGGTGGGGAAAGTGATCGACCATCGGGTGCATGTAGATGGTGATGCGCGGCGGTGGGGCAAATGAGGGCGCACCCCCGTGCGTGGTGGTGGGAAATCCTTCGTACAGCCCGTAGAGCGACCGACCATCGGCGTGATGATCAACCAGCAGTGCGGTGTCACGGAGGGCGCCTGCAAACGGCTCTGGGATGTCGGAGGCGGCCTCAAGCACGAGGGCCTCGAATGCGTCGAGATCGTCCACGCCGCGAGCCTAGACCCGGCCGTGTTCCCAGCCGAGGCGTTCGGGTGTGACGTCACCGCCATCCCGCAGCGCCACCACACCGGGCGCTCCATCGGTCATGTGGCCGATCACCGTGAGGCCGGGCGAGATGCCGGTGGACGGTGGAAGCGTGGCGAGCAGTTGGTAGTCCTCGCCACCGGTGGCCGCGAAGAGCGCGGGGTCATGGCCTGTGGCGGCTGCCACCTGTGCCACACCGGCTGCCAGAGGGATGCGGTCGAGGTCAATCTCGGCCCGCAGCCCTGATGCGCGCGCCAGGCGGTCGGCATCGAGCAGCAGGCCGTCGGAGATGTCCATCATCGCGCCAGCGCCGGCCTCGGCAAGGTGTTGGCCACGCGCAACGTGGGGAGTGGGGCGCAGATGGCAGGCGACGAGCGCGTGGGCGTCGGGCATGCCCGTGCCGAGCGCGGGGTTGCCGAGAATCGCCCGACCCGCGGCCGATCCACCAAGCGCCCCGGTCACCACGATGCGGTGGCCCGCGCGCGCTCCTGACCGGAGCACCGGGCGCACGCCGTGCGCGGTGCGACCAATGATGGCCACCGACAGGGTGAGCACCGGTGATGCACTGATGTCGCCACCGGCAACTGACATGCCGTGCGATGCGGCAAGCGCCTCCATGGCGTCGTACATTTGCTCCACGTCGTCGGCGGTGAAGTCATCCGGCAGGCCCAGGCCCACCACCGCAGCGACGGGCTTGGCCCCCATGGCCGCGATATCGGAAAGGTTCACGGCGAGCGCCGTGTGGCCGATATCGCCGGGGGAGTGCGTTGACCGTTGAACATGGACGCCGTCCACCACCATGTCGAGGGCCAGCACGTTGCCGTCGTCGAGCACCGCGGCGTCGTCCCCGATACCGATGTGCACACCACCGCGCACCCCCACACGGGCCGTGATGCGACGAATGACATCGAGTTCGGCGTCCACGGGGCGACCGTACCAGTCACCCATGTTCGGCTCGGCTACAGTCCCCCGCCGATGATTGACGATGCCACCGTCCGCCACGTTGCGCGCCTCGCCCGGCTGCGCCTTGACGATGCCGAAGAGGCCGTGATGCGCGAGGAGCTCTCGGGCATCCTGCAGCACATCGATGCGATCCGGGCAATGGACCTTGATGGCGTGGAACCCACAACCCACGTGATTGAGGTGGAGAACGTGCTGCGGCCCGACGAGCCCCGGCCGAGCCTGCCGCGCGACGAGGCACTTCGTGAGGCCAACGACGTTGTCGATGGCTCGTTCGGCGTGCCGAGGATGGACTGATGGGTCTTCGCGACCTCACGGCCATCGAGCAGATCGCCGAGCTCAATGCCGGTCGCGTCTCGTCGCTCGAGTTGGTTGACGCGCACCTTGAAGCGATCGCGCGCGACGACGTGCAGGCCTTCCTGGCAACGGACGCCGAGGGCGCCCGCGCCCGCGCCCGCGAGATCGACGCCATGCCCGAGCGCCCGCCGCTCGCCGGCGTGCCGCTTGGCGTGAAGGACGCACTCTCCACCCGTGACATCGTCACCACGTCGGGCTCGAAGATGCTTGAGGGCTTCCGGCCGGTGTACACCGCCACGTGTGTGGCGCGGCTCGAGGCCGCCGGCGCCGTGGTGGTGGGGAAGACCAACATGGACGAGTTCGCCATGGGGTCGTCCACCGAGAACTCGGCCTACAAGAACACGCTCAACCCATGGGACCACGCGCGGGTGCCGGGCGGATCGTCGGGTGGCTCCGCCGCATCGGTGTCGGCGCGCGAGGTGCCCTGGTCGCTCGGATCGGACACCGGTGGCTCCATCCGCCAGCCCGCGGCACTCTGCGGCATCGTCGGTATGAAGCCCACGTATGGCGCCATCTCCCGCTACGGCCTCATCGCGTTCGCGTCGTCGCTCGATCAGGTGGGCCCCTTTGCCCGCACGGTGGCCGACGCTGCCCTGCTGCTCAAGCACATGGTGGGGCAGGATCCGATGGATTCCACGTCGCTCGAGTGGCCGGTCGACATCGAGGTGCCCACGGCCACCGATCTGGCCGGGCTCCGTATCGGTGTGATCGAGGAGCTGATGGGGGAGGGCATCGACCCCGGCGTGAAGGCCGCCGTCGATGCATCGCTTGCGAAGGCCGAGGCTCTGGGCGCGACCATCGTGCCGGTGAGCCTGCCCACGGCGTTGAGCGGCCTTGCCACCTACTACGTCCTGGCCCCGGCCGAGTGCTCGGCCAACCTCGCGCGCTTCGACGGTATCCGGTACGGACCCACGGTTGAGGCTGACAACCTGCTCGACCAGTACGAACTGACACGCGGCACCCTGTTCGGCCCCGAGGTGAAGCGCCGCATCATGTTGGGCACGTTCGCGCTTGCCAGTGGGTACTACGACCAGTACTACGGCCGCGCTCAGCGCGTGCGCACCCTCATCGTGCGCGAGTTCGCCAAGGCATTTGAGGGTGTTGACCTGCTGGCGTCGCCCACGTCGCCCACCGTGGCATTCCCGATCGGCGATCGCACGGCCGACCCGTATTCCATGTACCTGGCCGACGTCTGCACCATTCCCGCCAGCCTTGCCGGCCTGCCCGCGCTCTCGATCCCGTGCGGCCTGTCGGATGGCCTGCCAGTCGGTCTGCAGCTTGCAGGCCCGGCGTTCAGCGAGAACCGCCTCATGAGCGCCGCACACGCACTGGAGCAGGCCATCGGCTTCAACACCCGACCCCCGGGACTCGACTGATGGCTGAACTCGAACCCGTCATCGGCGTTGAGATCCACGTGCAGTTGTCCACCCGCACCAAGATGTTCTGCGGGTGCGAGCTCTCGTTCGGCGACGACCCCAACACGCACACCTGCCCCGTGTGTCTGGCGCACCCCGGGGTGCTGCCGGTCATCAACGCCGAGGCCGTGCGCCGGGCCATCATCATCGGGCACGCGCTGGGCTGCGAGATCG
>CAIPNN010000122.1 GCA_903866425.1 uncultured Actinomycetes bacterium | reverse complement strand
GAGCCCTGACCGGGCACGGTGGTCGCGGCACCCCACTGGCGCACCCGATCGGCCACGGCCTCGTGCCATGGGCGGCCGTCGGCCATCTCAAGGTCCTCAAGCTCAGCCGCACCTGGGTTGGAGGTGCGCACGAGGATGAACAGGCCCCGGCCCCCGTCGGCCGCTGCGTCGAGGAAAGGGGTGACCGAGTCGGTACCGAGCATCGGGTTCACGGTGAGCGCGTCGATGGGGTCGCGAAGGAATGCCGCGGCGTAGTGCCGGGTGGTGGCGTCCACGTCGCCACGCTTGGCGTCGGCGATCACCAGCAGGCCGGCGTCGCTGGCTGCCTGCGACACCTCTTCAAATGCCTGCCAGCCGTCGGCGCCGAAACGCTCGAAGCAGGCGAGCTGCGGCTTGGCCGCCACACAGTGCTCGGCTGCCTGACCGATGACACCGATGCAGAAGTCGCGTGCGCCAATGGCACCGCCCTCCACCCGTGCCGGGTCGGGGTCGAGCCCGAGCACGATCTGGCTGCCGCGGGCGGCGACGGCGTCGGCGAGGCGTGATGCGAAAGGCGCGTGGGTCATAGGGCGAGCACCGTGACGATGGGAAGCGTGAGCAGGGCAAGAACGGTGGTGACGGCGACGATGCCGGCGATCAGGTCGACCGGCAGGCGGTAGTAGGCGCCCATCACCAGCACCATCATGCCGCTCGGCATGCCACCGAGGACCGTGATGGTGTCGAGTTGCACGCCCGAGAACCCAAAGGCGAGCGCAATGAGAAACGCCACAACGGGCCCGATTGCCAGGCGCGCGATCGAGACGCCGACGATGACCCTCCAGTACCCGGCGATGCCCGACCAGTCGAGCACAAGGCCCGCGTACAGCATCACCACCGGCAAGACCCCGGCCGCCAGGTACTCCACGGGAAACTCGATGAAGTCGGGCAGGTCGTGCACGCCCGAGAGGTTCAGCACCAGCCCGAGGATGAGCATCCACATGGGCGGCAGCAGCAGGCCCTTGAGCCCCTCCCGGATCGTCATGGCGTCCTCTACCTCACCGCGCCCGAACCACGAGGCGACGATGGGGCTGAACGTCCAGATGAGGATTCCCGTGCCCAGTGCGTCGTACATCACGGCGGTACTGAGCGAGAAGTCGGTCTGGCTGGCGGCGATGAGCGGCAGACCGAAGAAGCCGGTGTTGGCCACGCCCGTGGTGATGATGACCGCCCCGGTCGCGGCCCGACCCAGGTGCATGGTGCGCGCGATGAGCAGGCCGATTGGCGCCATCACCGCAGTGACGCAGAAGGCCACGATGGGCACCAGCAGGAGGTTCCAGTGCAGCTCGGCGGCCACGAGGATCTTCAGCACCAGCGCGGGAAGCAGCACGTACAGCGTGAGCTTCACCAGAATGTCGCCGTGCTCGCGCTTGATGATGCCGCGCTGCCGCAGCACAGCGCCGATGGCGATCATCACCAGCGCGGCGAACGTGGTGTTGAAGAGGGTCATGCCGGGGTTACGACCGGTCGCGCCCCACGAGGTACACCGCGCCTGCACCAAGCAGGTTGGGACGGCGCAGCGTGACTCCGCTGGCGGGGGATCCCTTCGCGTCGAGCAGTACGCGGCGGATGGTGGTGAGGTCTTCCGCACCCATCAGGCTCTCGAAGTCGCGGATGGTGCACAGGTGAATGTTTGGGGTGTCGTACCAGCGGTAGGGAAGCGACCGGCTCACCGGCATGCGGCCCTTTGCGGCCAGCGACCACCGAAGGCGCCAGTGGCCGAAGTTGGGAAACGACACGATGCCCACGCGGCCCACGCGCATCATCTCCTGCAGCACCAGTGCAGGGCGGTGCGTGGCCTGCAGCGTCTGCGACAGGATGACCACATCGAATGCGCCGTCCTCAACGTCGGCGAGCCCACGGTCGATGTCGGCCACCATCACCGGCACCCCGCGCGCAACGCAGGCGTGAAAGCCCTCGTCACTGATCTCCACCCCGGTGCCATCGCACCCCTTCTGGTGGATCAGATGATCGAGCAGGGCCCCGTCCCCGCAGCCGAGATCGAGCACGCGCGACCCACGCGGCACCATGGCGGCAACGACGTCAAGATCTGGACGGAGCGACATCGCCCGGAGGGTAGCGGTGTCGCGCGACTTCATGACACCCCGGACACCCCCTCTGGTCGCAAGCCGTCATACGCTCGGGCCATGCTGGTTCGCGATTTCACCACGGTTATACTGTTTGGTATGACTCATCGTGTCGGACCCAAAGGGCAGGTCGTGATCCCCAAGGAGATGCGCGACCGACTGGGAATCGCACCGGGCATGGACGTGGTGTTCACCGAGACGCCCGACGGCGTGCTGGTGCGCCCGGCCACCGGGCTTGCATCGCTTCGCGGTGCACTCGCCGGCGCGGGCCTCACCGCCGAACTCCTGGCAGGCAAGGCAGAAGATGCGGAGCGAGAGCATGGCCGCGCATGACCGCCTGTCTCGATGCATGGGCCGTCATCGCGTGGCTGGAGGACGACCCCGCGGCGGCCCAGATTGAGGCACACATCGGCGGTGCCCGATGCTGCATGAGCTGGGTGAATGCGGGTGAGGTGCATTACGTGGTGCACCGGCGCACCGACCGGCACACCGCCGACCGCGTGATCGCGCAACTGCGCGCCGACGTCGACCTCATTGACGCCACGGGTTCACGTGCCCTTGATGCCGCAGCCATCAAGGCGTCGTACCGCATGTCGTATGCCGACTGCTTCGCGGCAGCCACCGCACTCGAGTTCGGTGTGCCTCTCATCACCCGCGACCCCGAGATCATCGCGGCGGGCATCAGCGGACTCGAGGTCATCGACCTCGCCGGGCGCTAGATCCCCAGGTCGGTGGCGGTGCGTTCGAGGAACGCCGCCACGGTGCGGTCGTACTCGGGAATCTCCAGCAGGAATGAGTCGTGGCCCCATGGCGACTCGATCTCGCGGAAGGTCACCGGCACGCGCCAGCTCTGCAGGTGCCGCACGATCTCGCGTGAGTGCTCGGTGTCAAACCGCCAGTCGGAGTCGAACGAGATGAGCAGGAACCGGGTGTCCGACTTCTCCAGGTTGGCGCCCGCAGCCACCGGGTCGGCGAAGGCGTCGAAGTAGTCCATCACCCGTGTCATGTACAGGTAGGTATTGGCGTCAAAGCGCTTGAGAAACGACTCACCCTGGTGCTGCAGGTACGACTCCACCTGGAAGTCCACGTCGAACGCGAAGCGGGGCTCTTCCCCGTGCTGCAGGCGGCGCCCGAACTTCTCGCGCATCGACGCCTCTGACAGATACGTGATGTGGGCCATCATGCGCGCGATGGTGAGGCCCGTGTCGGGCGCGCGGCCGGTGTCGTAGTAGTCGCCATTCTGGAAGTCGGGGTCGCGCATGATGGCCTCGCGGGCCACCGCGCTGAAGGCGATGTTCTGGGCGGAGAGCCGCGACGACGACGCCACCACAACAGCGGCGGCCATCTCGTTCGGCTGGTCGATGACCCACTGCAGCACCTGCATGCCGCCGAGCGACCCGCCGATGGCCCCGGCCAGCCGCGTGATGCCGAAGTGCGCCACCAGCGCCCGGTGCACGCTCACCAGGTCGCGCACGGTGTACAGCGGGAAGCCGAGCCCGTAGCCGCGTCCGGTGGCGGGGTCCACAGACCCCGGCCCCGTGGTGCCCTGGCATCCCCCCAGCAGGTTGGAGCAGATGACGAAGAACCGATCGGTGTCGACGGGCTTGCCCGGGCCGATCATGGTGTCCCACCATCCCCGGCGTGCGGGGTCGCCGTGGTGGCCGGCGGCGTGCGCATCACCCGTGAGGGCGTGGCACACATAAATCGCGTTGCTCTTGTCGGCGTTCAGCGTTCCGTACGTCTCGTACGCAACCTCCACCGGGCCGAGCGTGGCCCCCGACTCCAGCACCAGCGGGTCGTCCTGCGTGAACAGGACAACCCGCTGGGTCTCGGTGAGCCCAAGGCCCTCCGCAGACGCGCTGGTCGTCAGTTGGTCATTCCAATCACGCCGTAGCCTTCGCCAAGGCCTGCTCCAGGTCCTTGATGAGGTCGTCCGCGTTCTCGATACCCACCGACAGGCGCACGAGGTCGGGCGTGACGCCCGCCGATGCCAGCTCCTCGTCGTTCAGCTGCGAGTGCGTGGTCGTGGCCGGGTGAATGGCCAGCGACTTGGCGTCGCCGATGTTTGCAAGGTGGCTGAACAGCTCGAGGTTCGAGATGAAGGCCTGACCGGCGTCGCGGCCACCCTTGATCCCGAAGGTGAGAATGGCGCCGTAGCCACCGCTCAGCATCTTGTTGGCCTCGGCGTGGAACTTCGACGAGGCGAGCCCCGGGTAGTTCACCCACTCCACGCTCGGGTTGGCCTCAAGCCACTTGGCCAGTGCCAGCGCGTTCTCGCAGTGACGCTCCATGCGCAGGTGCAGCGTCTCAACACCCTGCAGGATGAGGAACGCATTGAACGGCGACAGCGCGGCACCGGTGTTGCGAAGCAGCACGGTGCGGATGCGGCCGATGTACGCCGCGGGGCCGAGCGCGTCGCTCCACACCACACCGTGGTAGCTCGGGTCGGGCTTGGTGAGGCCCGGGAAGCGGTCGGTGTTGGCAACCCAGTCGAAGTTGCCCGAGTCGATGATCATGCCGCCGATCGACGTGCCGTGGCCACCGATGAACTTGGTGAGCGACTGCACCACGATGTCGGCACCGTGCTCGAACGGACGGCACAGGATGGGCGTGGCCACCGTGTTGTCGACGATGAGCGGCACACCCACGGCGTGGGCGGCTGCGCTCCAGGCGTCGAGGTCAACCACGTTCAGCGACGGGTTGCCCAGCGACTCGACGAACACCGCGCGGGTGTTCTCGTCGGCCAGCTCGGCGATCGACTCGGGGTCGTTGCCCTTGGTGAAGCGCACCTCGATGCCGAACTGCGGCAGCGTGTGGGCAAACAGGTTGTAGGTACCGCCGTAGAGCTGCGGCTCGGCGATGATGTTGTCGCCGGCGCGGCACACGTTGAGCACCGAGTAGGTGACGGCAGCCTGACCCGAGGCCAGGGCACACGCGGCGATGCCGCCCTCAAGCTGGGCGACGCGCTGCTCCAGCACGTCCCAGGTGGGGTTCATGATTCGGGTGTAGATGTTGCCGGGCTCGGCCAGCGCAAACAGGTTGGCGGCGTGCTGGGCGTCGTTGAAGACGAACGACGTCGTCTGGTAGATCGGCACTGCCCGGGCGTTGGTGGTCGGGTCAGGCGACTGGCCGCCGTGAAGGGCGATGGTGTCGCGGTGCTGCTCGCTCATGAAGTGTTCTCCCTCGTGGGACATCGCGGTTTCCGCCGCTCACCCACTCGAGGGACCTGCGGCAATACTCAGAATAACCTATATGGATTCAGGTATTTCGCGCCAGCTGTTTCACGCGACTACCACCGCGAAGGGAAAATGCCCTGGAGGGCGATCTGAAAGTTCACCGTGAGCGTGGGCGGCATGATGGGCACGGGGAAACCCCCGCCCGTGACGCCCGAGGGCATCGGGGTAACCGCACCGGAGCCCGATGCCGCCATGGTTCCCCCGGTTCCCGACGCCGTACCACCGAGCGACACTTGGTGCGAGTGTGCCGGGAGGTGGTTGGCCAGGAGGGTCACCGTCTCGGCGCCGTCCGGCGCACCGACGATCCGCTGCGACAGCCCGGGGCCCTGCCCCTGCCCCATCGCCATGCGCCCACGCAGGTCCGGCAGGTTGAAGTTGGTGCTGCCGTTGCCGCCGTACTGAGTCCCGAGCAGGGCGAAAAGCGCCGTGTTCTGAGAGACCGGCATGAGCGACCCGTCACAATTCGCCCAATAGTTCGGGGCGAAGTTGAAGCCCATGTGCTGAATCATTCCCAGGAACGGTTCCATGTCAGGCCACCGCCTTTCGGTAGTACGCGCGGTGGATGATTGCCTCGAACTGCGGTGTGTCGGTCGTGCGGATGACCGGGACCACGAAAAGGTCGAACGTCTTCCCGTTGACCGACACCGGATAGGTGCCCTGCGGGAGGTTCGTCCCCTTGGGGCCGGTCATCGAGACGGTGAACGCGTTGTGCCACAGGTGCGAACCGCTCTTCGCGCCATGGGACACGCCCAAGGGCTCGATCGCGCTGATGGTCAGCGTCACGCGCTCGCCGTCGTGCGTGGTCACCACCACCTTGGCACCCTTGGTGTTCTCAAAGTGCCCGCGCTGATAGTGCCGGTGCGGCGGACGATGGGGGTGGGCCTTGGGGTGCGGCGAGCGCATCCACGGTGGCGTGTCAGCAGGGCTCGCGGCGGGAGCGGCACTTGCCGCCCCGGCGGCGCCGAGCAGCCCCGCTCCGATTGCCGCACCGGCTGCACCGGTGAGGAATGCGCGGCGCGAAGTGCTCGCGCCCTGGCCGTCGTCACTCATGGGGGACTCCTGAGGCTGGTCTGCATTGCGGTCTTGGCCACCATACCCGCCGCCCGATACGCTTGTCTGATGGAGAGCGCACAGGAATGGGTCCGCGAGGCCATCGACTGGATCGTGCTGGTCATCGAGTCGGCCGGCGCCCTCATCATCGCCATCGGCGCGCTGCTGGCGTTCATCATGGTGGTCCGCGCATTCCGCCATGCGCTTCGCCCCGACGCATTCACGGTGGCGCGCCTCACGCTTGGCTCATACCTGGTGCTGGGTCTTGAGTTCCAGCTGGCCGCCGACGTGCTGAAGACCGCCGTGGCCCCCTCGTTCACCGAGATCGGCCAGTTGGCCGCCATCGCCGGCATCAGGACCGTGCTCAACTACTTCCTCGAGAAGGAAATCGCGCAGGAGAAGGCCGAGCTCGGCGAGAAGGGGCTCGACCTCCCGACCATCCGGCACTAGTCCCAGTCATCGTGGGGTTTTCCGGAAACCATGATTTCCGGCCCACCTCGTAAGGTTCCGCCCGTGAATACCTCCCGTGTGCTCCGTCGAATCGCAGCAGTCATCACCGCCGCCGCGATCATCACCCCAGTGGCCACCGCCAACGCCGCCGAGCGGCCGTTCAGCCTGCGGTACTCCAACAACGTGAATGGCCAGATCATCACCGCGGCCAACACGCTGATGCAGTGCCCCACCAACACGGTGGACCCGCTGATGAACTCCGGGTGCACGGGAGCGCGCGCGGGCACCAACGCGCGCAACAACAACTCGTTCGACATGCAGTGGCTCGACGCCGACTCCGATGCGTCGACGTTTGACTCGTCATCGGCCACCCTTGCCCTGCCGAGCACCGGCAGGGTGCTGTTCGCCGGCCTGTACTGGACCGGCCTGCAGAAGAAGGGCGAGGCCATTACGGGCGCCAACGGCTTCAAGGCTGTGCCCCTCAATCCGCCTGACGCCACCGCAATCGGCACGGTGAAGATTCAGGTGCCGGGCTCCTCCACCTACCAGACAGTCACCGCATCGCAGGTGGACACGGCGGCCATCGCCGTGAGCGGCGGTTACGGCGCGTTCGCCGACATCACGCCTTTTGTGGCCGCTGGGGGCGGCGGCACCTACACCGTGGCCGACGTGCAGACCGGAACCGGCGGCAACTCGTTCGCCGGATGGTCACTGGTGGTGGCGTACGCCGAGCCCGACGAGCCGCTTCGCAACCTGTCGGTGTTCGACGGCCTCAAGGTTGTGGCTGGCACCGCATCGGTGGACATCCCGCTCGCCGGGTTCAAGACGCCGTCGAGCGGCCAGGTGAAGACCACCCTTGGCGTGGTTGCCGCAGAGGGTGACGCCGGGGCGACCGGCGACTACCTCACGCTCAATGACCAGGTGCTGGCCGACGCCGTGCACCCGGCAAACAACACCGAAAACGCCACCATCGCCAACCGCGGGTCGCTGGTGACGTCAAAGACACCCAACTGGGCCAACCAGCTGGGATACGACTCCAGCCTGTTCGCGGTTGACGGGTTCCTGCCCAACGGCGCCACCACCGCGATGTTCCGGGCAAAGACCACGGGTGACACCTATGCACCCCAGGCCATCACCTTCGCCACCGAGTTGTTCTCGCCCAATGTGGTGCTCACCAAGACGTCGCCGGCCGGCCAGGATTTCCCCGGTGCCAGCAAGACGTACACCATCACGGCGACCAACAACGGTGCCGGCAACGCCGAGGGCGTCATTCTGCGCGACGTCCTTCCCCCGGGCGTCACATACGCATCGGGCCCCACCATCACGTCGGGCACTGGCACGGCCACGTACAACGCGCTCACCAACACCATTGAGGGACGCCTGGGCGCGGGCAACACCGTCAACTCGGGCGGCACGCTTGCTCCCGGCCAGTCGGTGAGCCTCACGTTCGTGGTCACCATTGACGGTGCACAGCCGCTCGGCAACGTCATCACCAATGCCGCCACGCTCTCGTTTGTGGCAGCTGATCTGGGCCTGCCCATCTCGGTGGTGGCCGACGACGACACCACCGTGAGCTATCCCGACCCCGCCGTGGTCAAGAGCATCACGGGCCAGGTGGGCAACACCTACAGCTTCCTCATCAGCGTGACCAATCAGGGAACGCTCCCGGTGACGCAGCCCATCGAGGTGACCGATTATCTGGCCACGGGGGCCTCAGCGGTGAGTGCCAGCGGCGCCGGGTGGTCATGCACCCTCACCCCCCTGCAGTGCACGACTCCCGTCGCGGGTGGCCTGCCCGTGGGCGCATCCCTGCCGCCGATCACGGTGACAGCCACCTGGGCCCCGGGGCAGGCCGTCACGAACCGCGCGGTCCTCACGGCCGGCACCGGTGGCGAGCCCAGCGACCCGGCGAGCCCGGCACTGCTCAACGACACGTCCGAGGTCAACGCCGGGTCCACTCCGGTGTCGAACCTGCAACTGAACAAGGCGGCGCTCACCGGCACGGTGAGCCTGGGCACGCTGGCCGGGTTCCGCCTGACGGTGCGCAATGACGGCCCCTCGGCGTCCACCGGCACCACGCTGGTGGACACCCTGCCCGCCGGCCTCGACTACGCGTCGTACACCACCACGCAGGGTACGTGCAGCACCGCGCCCGGCCTTGCCGGCACAACCACCTTCTCGTGTGCGCTCGGCACCATCGCGGCCAACGCCACCGCCACAGTCACCGTGCGCGCACGGCCCGACGCCTCACTGCTCGGCAGCACGGTGGTCAACACCGCCACGGTGAACTCCGACACCGCAGCGGCACCCGACACCGACACGGCCAACCTGACCGTGCGCCCGGGTGCAGACCTGTCGCTCACCAAGACGGCCAGTGCGGCCGACGTGGCGCAGGGCGGTGCCATCTCGTACACGCTCACCACCACCAACAATGGCCCGGCGAGCGCCACCAACGTGCAGATCGCCGACCGCCTTCCGGTGGCCTTCGACATCTCCAGCCTGGCGACCAACCCGTCGACCGGCGGCGCCTGCTCGCTCAGCGGCACAACGGTCACCTGCCTCTGGAACGGCGCCACCACAAGTGGGACAAGCCGCACGGTCACCATCAGCGGCACCATGAAGAGCTCATGGGCGGGCCTCACTGACGCCGACCGCAACTCGGTGAACACGGCCAAGACGTTCTCGCTCACCGACGACCCCGACCCGTCCGACAACTCGGCGAATGCCACGGTGGTCGTCACCGACGCGGCCGACCTGCAGGTGACCGCCGGTGGCCCGGCGGAGATCACGGCTGGCGGCACGGGCACCATCAGCTTCACCACGGCCAACAACGGCCCGTCCACGGCGGTCGCCTCAACACTCGCCATCACCATCCCGTCCGGCCTCGCGCCGGTGTCGGCACCTGCGGGATGCACGATCGTCGGGCAGACGGTGACATGCACCCTCGGCAACCTCGCCAATGGCGCAAGCACCACCACGGCCATCGGCGTGCGGGCGGCACCGGATCTGGTTGAGGTGTCGAGCCTGGCAACCGCCAGCGCAACCTCGCAGACGCCCGACCACCTGCCCGAGAACAACGACGACATCACGCCGTTCATCCTCGGGCCGGTTGCCGACCTTGTCATCGTGAAGGAGGCGCAGTCGTCCACGGCAACCGCCGGCGGCAGCATCAACTACATCGTCAAGGTGTCGAACAACGGCCCGGCGCCATCCAATGGCGCGGTGGTCACGGACACACTTCCGGCGGGCCTCACC
This sequence comes from uncultured Actinomycetes bacterium, assembly GCA_903866425.1. Taxonomy (GTDB): domain Bacteria; phylum Actinomycetota; class Thermoleophilia; order Miltoncostaeales; family Miltoncostaeaceae; genus SYFI01. Next base: position 6,695 of record CAIPNN010000122.1, on the reverse strand, counting down.
CCGGTGAGCCTTTCGAGCAGCACGCCAGGCGCGTGCACCATCAGCGGATCAACCGTCACCTGTCAGGCCGGTGAGATCGCCCCGCTGGGTGACGGCTTCGAGGTGCTCATCGTGGCCCAGGTGGGCGCCGACTACGCCGGTGCCGTCATCACCAACACCGCCACGCTCACTCCGGGCACCGAGACCGACCCCAACGCGGCCAACAACACCAGCAGCGCCACCATCACGGTGAACCCGGGGTCAACGGCCGCCGACCTGAAGGTGACCAAGAAGGCCAGCGCCAAGACGGTGAAGCCGGGCGGCACGCTCGGGTACACCATCACGGTGGCCAACCAGGGGGGCTCGGCGGCAACGTCGGCCACGCTCACCGACACGCTGCCGGTTGGCCTCACCCCCACCAGCGCCACCTTCAATGGCACGAAGTGCACTATCTCGGGCCGCAAGGTCACGTGTGCCCTGGGTCAGATGATCACCGGGGCATCAACGACGGTGACGATCTCGGCGAAGGTGGGCAAGGATCGCGCCGGCGAGACGCTGGTGAACACCGCCACGGCCAGCACCGGATCGCAGACCGACTCGAACCCGGCCAACAACAGCGGCACGGCCACGTCGAAGGTGTCCACGAGCGCCGCGACGCAGGCGAAGCTCGGCATCACCACACGAGTGGGCCCCGGGGCAGTGAGCCCGGGTCAGTCGGTGCTGGTGTCGTCCACCGTGCGCACGCTCTCGGACTACCCGGCAAACACGGTGCGCATCTGCATCTCCATCCCCAAGGGACTCACATACAAGTCGTCCAGCGGCACCCGCCGCGGGTCGACGGTGTGCTGGACGAAGACGCAGATCCGCAAGGGCACACCCACCACGGTGAGCTACCGCGCCACCGCCCGTTCCGTCGGCACGGTCACGGCGCTCGGCACTGCGGTTGCGGGTAACGCGGCCAAGGTGAGTGCCCTGGCCACCTTGCCCATCTACCCGGTCACCGGCTAACGCCCCAACCCACCTCGCGCACCCGATGCTGCCCCGCCAGGAGGTCATCGCCTTCATCGCATTCCCGGTGCTCGTGGGCATGGGGCTCATCGTCGGCATGGCACTGGCTGCCGCAGGCCGGTGGCGCGACGGCATCTCATTCGGCCTCATGTTCTGGGTGGCGGCAGGCCTGCTGAAGCTGGCGATCGCATCCACCTGGGTGGCCATCGGCACCGCTGCAGCCATCATCGCCATCAGGCATGTGCTGGTGCCGGCGCTCAAGAGCAGCGCGCCCCGCCAGAGCTGACCCCCCAAAAACGACGAAGGGCGGACCCGAGGGCCCGCCCTTCGCACAGCGCATGATGCGCCGAGTCGGTTGACTCGGCTTACATCATGCCGCCGCCCATACCCATGCCACCCATGTTCGGGGAAGGCATGCCGCCAAGCGGACCGTCGGAGTCCGGCTTGTTCACCACGATGCACTCGGTGGTGATGATGTTCTTCGCGATCGAGGCTGCGTTCTGCAGCGCCGAGCGCGTCACCATGGCGGGGTCGATGATGCCGGCGTCAACCAGGTCGATGTACTCGCCCGTGTCGACGTTGAGGCCCTGGCCATCCTTCAGCTCGCGGACCTTGCCCACCACGATCGAACCCTCGAGGCCGGCGTTGTTGGCGAGCTGACGGAGCGGCTCCTCCAGCGCGCGACGCACGATCTCGATACCCGTGGCCTCGTCACCCTTTGCCTTCAGCTTCGTCAGCGACGGCTCGGCGTTGACGAGGGCGACACCGCCACCCGGCACGATGCCCTCCTCGAGGGCGGCACGGGTTGCCTGGAGAGCGTCCTCCACGCGGTGCTTCTTCTCCTTCATCTCGGTCTCGGTGGCGGCGCCGACCTTCACCACTGCCACACCACCGGCGAGCTTCGCCAGGCGCTCCTGGAGCTTCTCGCGGTCGAAGTCCGAGTCGGAGTTCTCGATCTCGGCACGGATCTGCTTGATCCGGCCCTTGATCTCCTCCGGCTTGCCTGCGCCGTCGATGATGGTGGTCATGTCCTTGCCGACCACGACCTTGCGGGCGCGACCCAGCTGCGACAGCTCGGTCTGGTCGAGCTTGAGACCCATCTCCTCGGAGATCTGCTCGCCACCGGTGAGGATGGCGATGTCCTCGAGCATGCGCTTGCGGCGGTCACCAAAGCCCGGGGCCTTGACGGCGATACCGGTGAAGGTGCCGCGCAGCTTGTTGACGATGAGGGTGGCAAGGGCCTCGCCCTCGACGTCCTCACACAGCATGAGGAGCGGCTTGCCGGTCTGGATGACCTTCTCCAGAAGCGGGAGCATCTCCTTGACCTGCTGGATCTTGCCGCCGTGCGCGAGCACGTAGCAGTCCTCCAGCACAGCCTCCATGCGGTCCTGGTCGGTGACCATGTACGGCGACATGTAGCCGCGGTCGAACTGCATGCCCTCGGTGAACTCGAGCTCCATCCCGAAGGTCTGGCCCTCTTCGACGTTCACCACGCCGTCCTTGCCGACCTTCTCGATGGCGTCGGAGATGATGTCGCCGACTTCGCGGTCGCGCGCCGAGATGGTGGCGACGCGGGCGATCTCTTCCTTGCCCTTCACTGCACGAGCCTGCGTGTGGATGGAACCGACGACGGCGTCAACAGCCGACTCGATACCGCGCTTCAGGCCCATGGGGTTGGCACCGGCGGCCACGTTCTTGAGGCCCTCGCGCACGATGGCCTGGGCAAGAAGGGTTGCCGTGGTGGTTCCGTCACCGGCGACGTCGTTGGTGGCCGTGGCCACCTCGCGCACCAGCTGGGCACCCTGGTTCTCGAAGGGGTCCTCGAGGTCGATCTCACGGGCGATGGTCACACCATCGTTGGTGATCGTCGGTGCACCGAACATCTTGTCGATGACGACGTAGCGGCCCTTGGGGCCGAGGGTCACCTTCACGGCGTCGGCGAGCGTGTTCACGCCAGCCTCGAGCGCGCGACGGGCGTCCTCGTTGAACTTGATTTCCTTAGCCATTTTTCTCTCTTCTCCCTTACTTCTTGCCCTTGGCGGGCTTCGAGGCGACGTAGCGGGCGAGGATGTCGTGCTCGCTCAGCACGAGAAGCTCTTCGCCATCCACCACGAGGTCGGTACCGCCGTACTTCGAGTACAGGACCTCGTCGCCCACCTGGACGTCGAGGGGCTGACGGGTGCCATCGACGTACCGGCCCGGGCCAACGGCCACGACCTTGCCGCGCTGCGGCTTCTCCTGCGCGGTGTCGGGAAGCACAATTCCACTGGCCGTCACCTGGTCAATCTCAATCGCGCTGATGATGACGCGGTCTCCAAGCGGCTCGAGACTCATCTGTCCTCCATGCGTTGCTGTCTTCTTTCGCGGGGACCAGTCCCTCCGGATGGTCCCGGCGGGGCGTGGCACTCGCCCCGCCTGAGTGCCAGCGAGTAAGGTAGACCCCGAGCGCAAGCGTGTCCAGCAACAACGGTGTACTGCATCAATTGCCTGCTCAACGAGCATTTATGTGAGCGGCTGGCACTCATATCCCGCGTGTGCCCGACATACGGGCATCCGTTGCCGCTAGTTGGCCGAGCGCGTGAGCGTCACGGGCTCCCCGCCCGAGGCGCGGGCCGAGATGGTGATTACGCCGGTCACCAGACGTGCCGGCGACAGCACTAGCGACACGCGACGGGTGCCACGAGATGTCGCGGTGAAAGCGGTGCGCCCGAGCACCCTGCCGGTCGCGGTGCGGGCCACCAGCACGATGTTGCCGATGCGGTTCACGCGCACGGTCATGCGATTGGCGCCTGCACGCAGCGTGGCGGGTGGCACCACCGTCACCGGCGCTGGACCGCTGAGAAACGACGGCGCGCTGTCGGTGCCGGGTACCAGCCCCGAGCTGCGTGCGGTGGCACCCACGACCACGGATCCCCGCTGCGTGGATGCCTTGAAGCGCACCTTCAGCACCTTGGTACCGGGGCCGCTGAACGTGCCCACCACCTTGCCGAGCACCCGTGAGCGCGCAACGCCCTTGGCACCGATGACCGGGCGCCGCACCAGCACCACCACGCGAGCGGCGTGGCCCACCGTGACGGTCACCGGCAGGGCCGCTCCCACCCTGGATCGCTTGGGCACCGCCACCTGCACGCCCACCACCCCACCGAGGGAGTCGGGCAGCTGCACGGGGCCGACCGCCGGGTCGAACTGCCCGGCGCGGGGGGCACCCGGCTGGTCGATGCCTCCCGGCAGGTCGCCCGCCACGGGGGCGAACCCACCCTCGGGTGCCGGGATGGCCCCGACATCGCGCGGCATGGGCAATGCCACGCCGTCCTGCACGGGCTGAAGGGCCCCGATGGCAACGCTGGCCGCGGGACGCGCGCGCCCGGCGAAGTCGAGTGGTGCGGCCTGCGCCACCTGCACCGAGTACGGATCGGTGGCCGCCCCGCTGAGCGGGGATCCCGCGACCGGGGTGAAGTCGCGTGGCGCGATGCCCGCGGGTCCGTCGGGCACCCGCGAGATGCCCGGCGTGGTGCCGGTGATGGGCGCAGGGTCCTGCGAAATCCAGGCGCAACACGGAAGCGGCTGCGGGCTGAAGGTGGTGTCGGCGCGGCCCGCAACCTGAGTGCGCACCAGATACGGGCGGGCGAGGATCATCTGGTACCAGGCCAGCACACGGTTGGATGCGCCCACCTGCACGGTATTCGCCCCGATGGCACCGCCCGCGCACGATGCACCCACTAACGAGCCACCCAGCACGACCGTGGCGACATTGCGGGCATCGGCGGGCTTGCCCACCGACACCGGCGCGCCGCAATCGCTTCGCCAGGCGGTGGACAGCACGAACTGCAACTGCGACGCGCGCGGCTCGGTGGCGTTGGCCTGAGCGCTGTTGACGGTGATGGGCGGGGTGACAAACCCCGAGTGATCCTGCGACAGCACGATCGAGTTGGTCACGCGCGCATCACCCGAGTTCACGCGGATACCACCCGCCAGCATCGAGCGGTCAACCCAGATGGCAGGCGCATGGGCGGCACCCACCGGGCCATCACCCGCGGCGTACACCTCGCGCCCGGACACCGTGGAGTCGAACAGCGCCACCTGCCCGAAGGCCACAAGCGCTGAACTGAAGCCCCCGGGGTCGCCGCTGAGCATCATGTTGTGCAGCGTCACCGGGCCGGTCGCGCTCACCAGGGTGCCCTGGCCGGTGCGCGTCATCAGCACGTTGCGCGCGCTGGCGTTGTCGTTGAGGCTGAGCCAGGGCCTCGCAAGGTTCGGGTCGTCCGTGCGGTCGCCCGTGATGGCCACCGAGAACAGCGCGCTGCCGCCCCACAGACGCAGGCCCGCATCGGGCCCCACCATGCGGATGAGCGTCTGCACGCCCCCTGCACCCACGATCCACTCACCGGATGGCGCAAGGACGTCGGTGGACACCGGGAAGATGCCCGGCCCGAGGCGCACGACGGTGCGTCCGGGGGTGTTGTTGGCCACCGTGACCGCCCCGGCCAGCGTGGCACAGGGGGTGCCGCCATCCGTGCACGTGGCGTCGTTGCCGGTCACCGTCTGCACCGTCACATCGGCAAGTGCAGGGCTCGCCGCGCCAAGGGTGGCAATCGCAATTGAGGCCAGCAGCAAAGGGGAGAACCGCCGCATGGCCACAGCCTACTGCCGCCACAGGCCTTACGTTCCCCTAAGAAGTTCCATACGGCCCCTTCAGATGGTGCCCGGCGCCCTTTGCTTGCATCGCCGGTGCATGGCCTCCCCAGATGAAAAACCCGCAATGCCGCGACGGCATGTCGTCGGTCTGAGCCTCATCGCCGCAATCGCGGTGGTGCTCACCGGCAGCATCGTCGTGCGTGCGCTGCCGCTGGGAGCCGACGGCCAGGCACCCACTCCCGTGGTGGCACAGGCCGCCGTGCCCACAACCATGCCGCCGCGAGTGGCACCGGTGCAGGCCCCGGCCCCGGCAGATGCCGATGCCCCGGCAACCGCCGGCACGCCCACGCAGCTTCCCGCGCCGCCGCCGCCCCTGCGAACCGACAACCCACCGCGCCGCATTGCATCCAGTCGCGAGCGCCCGCACCTCCCCCCCCTGCGCGCACAGCAGGCCGAGCACCCGCCAAGGGGGCAAGACCACCCGCATCACGGGCGCCCGCGTCGATGAGCAGACACCACATCACGCGCCGCACCATCCGGCTCTACGCCATCTTTGCCTCGGTCACCGCCGCGCTCGGCATCGGCATCGCACTCAGCGCCGACCCCTGGCCCAGTCAGAATCGTGCAGCTGCCGCGGCATCGGCACCCGCCGCGCAAACGCGTCAGGCAGACACACCGCAGGCGGCGTACACCGACGCTGCGCCGATCACCCGCACGGGGTCGTCATGAGGGACCTCCCCATCTGGTGGCTCACTTCGCGGGCCACGGGCATCGTGGGCTATCTGGCAATCACCGGGAGCATCGTGGCTGGCCTTGCGTCGAAGGCCCGCCTCGGCCAGCGCGCCACCTCGCCCATCGCCCGGCTCGAGTGGCACAAGTCGCTTGGCATCGTGGGCATGGTGCTCATCGTCGCGCATGTGTTCACCCTGCTGGGGTCGGCCCGGGGTTTTGACCTGGGCGATCTGCTGGTGCCGGGGGCCATGGACTACCGGCCCTTCTGGGTGTCGCTGGGGGTCATCGCCTTCTGGCTGCTCATCGTGGTGGCCATCACAGGTGGAATGCGGGCGCGCCTT
>CAIPNN010000121.1 GCA_903866425.1 uncultured Actinomycetes bacterium | reverse complement strand
CGGCGACCGCCTCCATCACCTCTTCGGAGATGTCGAAGTTGGCGTACACGGCCTGCACGTCATCGTTCTCTTCGAGGTCGTCGAGCAGGCGCAGCAACTGCCGCGCCTCCATCTCGCCCGTCTCCACCGTGGCCTTGGGCAGCATGGTGATGTCGGCAGACGCCATGACAAATCCCGCGCCCTCGAGGTTGCCGCGCACCTGCGCGAGCTCGGTGGGGTCGGTGACCAACTGCCACTGCGAGCCGTCCTCGCTGATGTCCTCTGCACCGGCCTCAAGCGCGGCATCCATGAGGGTCTCCTCGTCCACACCCGCGCCGTCGATGAGGATGACGCCCTTGCGCTCGAACTGCCACGCCACGCTCCCGGGTGTGCCGAGTTCGGAACCGCTCTTGGTGAAGGCGTGCCGCACGTCGCTTGCCGTGCGGTTGCGGTTGTCGGTGAGGGCAACACAGATGATGGCCACGCCACCGGGGCCGTAGCCCTCGTAGGTGACCGTCTCGTAGTCAACGGCGTCCGCGCCGCCACCGGTGCCCTTCTGGATGGCACGCTCGATGTTGTCCTTGGGCATCGAGTTGGCACGCGCCTTCTCGATGGCGCCCGCCAGGGTGGCGTTCGACTCGGGGTCGCCCCCGCCCTCGCGCGCAGCGACGGTGATCGCGCGGCTCAGCTTCGAGACGAGCGCGCCGCGCTTGGCGTCGGCCGCACCCTTCTTCCGCTTGATAGTGGCCCATTTACTGTGCCCCGACACGGGTGCCCCCCTTGTGCTCCTCGTCCGCGGCGGCACTGCCCCCGCGAAGCCCTTCCACGAACATTCGGTGGAGCCGTCGGTCGCCCGTCAGCTCCGGATGGAACGCACACACGATGCGTGTGCGATCACGCGCGGCAACGATGTGACCGGCGTGCTCGGCCAGTACCTCAACCGATGGGCCAGCCGCCTCGATCCACGGCGCACGGATGAAGATACCGCGCATGGGCGGATCGCCGAGCGCCGGAACGTCCACGTCGGCCTCGAATGAGGCCCGCTGACGCCCGAATGCGTTGCGCCGCACCGTGATGTCCATGCCGCCCACAAGCGGCTGAGGCCCACCTCCGGCGATGCCGTCGGCCAGCATGATGAGCCCCGCGCACGTGCCGAACACGGGCATTCCCGCGTCAATGCGCTCGCGCACGGCGTCGAGCAGCCCCGACTCCCCGGCCACCAGGCCGAACGTGGTGCTCTCGCCCCCGGGAATCACCAGCCCGTCGAGACCGTCCAGTTCGTCGCTGCGACGCACGCGGCTGGTGCGCGCGCCCACATCGGCGAGCGCCGCCTCGTGCTCCGAGACGGCGCCCTGCACAGCCAGCACCCCCACCCGGGGGCGCGTCAGGTCGTCCGCGCTCACCAGCCCCGGGTCTGGAGCAGTCCGCCCTCAGCGGCAAGCTGGGCGATCTCCAGACCGGGCATGGCCTCACCCACACCACGCGACACACGGGCGACAACCTCGGGGTCGTCCCAGTGCGTGGTGGCCTCGACGATTGCGCGGGCGCGGGCGGGCGGGTCCTCGCTGAGGAAGATGCCGCTGCCCACGAACACACCCTCGGCGCCCAGGTACATCATCAGCGCGGCGTCGGCGGGCGTGGCGATACCACCGGCCGAGAAGTTGACCACCGGCAGGCGGCCGTGCTCGCCGACCCACTCGATGAGGTGGAGCGGCGCCGCCATCTCCTTGGCGATGGCGAAGCGCTCCTCGGTGGTTGCGGTCTGCACGCGCCGGATGTCCTGCGTGATGGTCTTCATGTGCCGCACGGCCTCAACCACGTTGCCGGTACCGGCCTCACCCTTGGTGCGCATCATCGCGGCGCCCTCGGCAATGCGGCGAAGCGCCTCGCCCAGGTTGGTGGCCCCGCACACGAACGGAACGGTGAAGGCACGCTTGTCGACGTGGCTCGCCTCGTCGGCCGGCGTCAGCACCTCCGACTCGTCGATGTAGTCGACGTCGAGCGCCTGCAGGACCTGCGCCTCGAGGTGGTGACCGATACGGCACTTGGCCATGACGGGGATGGTCACCGACTCCTGAATGCCGATGATCATCTCGGGGTCACTCATGCGGGCAACGCCGCCCACCTTGCGGATCTCGGCCGGGATGCGCTCAAGCGCCATCACGGCGCACGCGCCGGCCTCCTCCGCAATCTTCGCCTGCTCGGGGTTGACCACGTCCATGATCACCCCGCCCTTCAACATCTGGGCAAGGCCGGACTTCACTGCATCGGTACCCGTAGCGCCGTTGGCGCCGGCGTTGTCACTCACT
>CAIPNN010000120.1 GCA_903866425.1 uncultured Actinomycetes bacterium | reverse complement strand
GGCGATGCGCACCGCGAGCGTGCGGCGCTCTTCGGCCGTCATGAGGTCGAGGTCGGTATGCGCCAGTGGACGCCCGGCGATGCGGTCCATCGTGAGCACGCGCTCAGCGGTACGGCGCCAGTGCACCTTTGGGACGTCGACGTTGTCGTTGCCCGAGAAGTTCGCCCGCACCGCCTCGCAGCTGCGGGCCTCGTTGCGGTAGTCGAGCTCGTGGCGCACGGTGCGCGCGAATTCGTCCACCAGACCCGTGAGGTCGATGAACGACAACCGCTTGACGCGATCCTTCATCAGCCCGGCGAGGCGATAGAGCAGGTCGATGTCGGCCTCCATTGAGGCCTGGGCCTCCGGCCGCTGCACCTTCACGACCACCTCATCGCCACCGGGCAGGCCCGCGACGTGCACCTGCCCCACCGATGCCGACCCGATGGGCTCCTCGTCAAACCACTCATACGCCTGCTCGAGCGTCAGGCCCAGCTCGTGCTCCACCACCTGCCGGATCTTGTCGAAGGGCTCAGGCTTCACGTCGTCCTGCAGGCGGCGCAGCTCGACGATGATGTCCTGCGGCACCACGTCGGGGCGGGTGGCCAGCAGCTGGCCGAACTTGACGAACGTCGGGCCGAGTTCTTCCAGCATCTCCTTCACCCGGATCCCCCGGGTGGAACGGTCGTCAGCAACATCGTCCGGCGACCCACCACCACGACGGAACACGTAGCCGAAGCCGTGCTTGGTCGCGATGCGCGCGATCTCGCGCAGTCGCGACATCGTGGTCCGTCGCTCCTGCCGGCTCATGGGCGGTGCCTAGCCGGCGTCCGGCCCGGGCGCCGCAGGCGCGGCCCCGGACGACTCCTCAAGCAGCCGAATGCGGTGCTCGAGGTCGCTGATGCGCTGGTCGACGTCGGCCAGGTCATCGCGCTGTGCAATGCCGAAGTCGCGCAGCAGGCCCTGCATGCCGCCCTCGATCTTTCCGACGAGCCCCGCGGCGCCCCCGCCACCGGCCTGACGGACACGATCCATGAGGTGGTCAACGGTGAGACGGCCTTCGTCCTCGCCCAGCTGCCCGCGCCGCACGAGGTCGTCAACGATCGCCTCAGCGCGTTCGCGTGTAAGGGCCGCGGCACCCACGGCCACGAAGATCGCCTGCTCCACTGCCTCTCGTACACCCATCATGGCCTCCTCCGGCGACGCACCTGCCCATGGCGCCGCTCCCGTTCGGGCGGCGGAGCCGGGGCCGGCTTGTCGGAGGATGATGACGCATCCCCGGCCGAAGCGTCGCCCGGTGCGGTGGGCGAGGTCGGCGCGGGCGGCGTGGGCGCGTCGTCTGCGGGCTCCTCAGGCGTATCGGCAGGCGGCTCGTCGTCCCGCATCAGCGACGGAACGGCGGTGTCCGCCTCCAGCGCCCGTTCGGCACGCTCGAGCACGTCCATGTCAACGCCATCCACCTCGTACCGCTTCGTCTCACGCTCGCTGCGCTTGCGGGCCTTGGCCGCGCGCTTGCGGCCCTCGGGCTGATGTTCTTTCCAGATGGCCGCGAGCGGTGCCGCGATGAGCACCGATGAGATACCACCCGACAAAAGACCGATGAGCAGAGCGAATGCGAAGTCGCGCAGCGTATTGCCGCCGAAGATGAACAGCAGCAGCACCGGCACGATCGCGGTCAGACCGGTGATGACCGACCGCGTCAGGGTCTCGTGCACGGAGCGGTTGACCACGTCCTTGTAGCGCGCATTCCGCATGAGCGGCGCGTTCTCGCGGATTCGGTCGAACACGACCACCACGTCGTACAGCGAGTATCCGAGGATGGTGAGCAAGGCAGCGACGGTCGCGCTGGTCACCTCCCGCCCGGTGACCGAATAAATGGCGAGTGAGAGCCACACGTCGTGCACCACCGAGAGCAGCGCGGGCAGCGCCAATCGGTATTCGAAGCGGATCGTCAGGTAGACGATGATGAGCAGGAACGACAGCGCGATGGCCCAGGCGGCGCGTTTCACCACCTCCCGGCCAAACGTCGGGCCGACGGTCTCCACCACGTAGGCGCGCTCATCGATGCCGCCCAGATTCTGGTCGAGCTCCCGCTTCAGCTGGTTCAGCTGCTTGGGCTGCAGGGTGGGGGTCTGGATCTGGAAGCCCTGACGCCCCGTGGCCGTGTCAGTGGTGAGCTGCACCTTGGCGTCGGCGTACCCCTCGGTCGCCAGTACCTGGCGCACTTGCCCCTCGGTTGGGTTGCCCTTCTCGAAGGCCAGCTCGATGCGGGTGCCGCTGTTGAAGTCGAGGCCGAGATTCAGCCCCTTGATGCCGATGAACACGGCACCGAAGGCGATGGGGATGAACGAGATGGCCAGCCACAGGCGCCACTTGCCCACGAAGTCGAACTTCCACCGCGGCTCCCGGGTGGTGAGGCCAAGCAGCTTCTCGTTCTGGAACACCTTGGTTCCCGCGAGCATCTCGATGACGACGCGCGTCACCAGCACTGCGGTGAACAGCGACAGCAGCACACCCACCATCAGCGTGAAGGCGAATCCCTTCGGGCCCGCGGTGCCGAACAGGAAGAGAATGGCCGCCGTGAGGAAGGTCACGACATTCGCGTCGATGATCGCGCTGACACCCTTGGTGTAGCCGGTGAGGATCGCCGACTTGGCGCTCCGCCCAGCACGCGCTTCTTCACGTATTCGTTCGAAGATGACGATGTTGGCGTCCGACGCCACACCGATTGTGAGGATGGCGCCCGCAATACCCGGCAGCGTGAGCGTGATCGGCACGAGCTCCGCGACGGCGAGATAGAACAGCGCGTAGATGATCAGCGCTGCGGCCGCGATGACGCCGAGCAGGCGGTAGTACGCGATGAGGAAGATCATCACCAGCACGAGGCCCGCAAGGCCGGCAATGAGCCCCTGCTTCAGCGACTCGGCGCCCAGGGTGGCCGACACCTGCTTCTGACTGATGACGTCGAGGCGAATGGGGATGGCGCCCGAGTTCAGCTGATCGGCCAGGGTCCGCGCCGTATCGGTGGTGAAGCTGCCGGAGATCTGCGCCCCGTTGCTTCCGCTGATGCCATTGGGGTACTGGCGGTAGTCCACGGTGGGCGTGCTGATGATGTTGCCGTCGAGCACAATCGCGAAGCTCTGCAGCCCCTTGCGGAGCGCACCTCGCTGGGCGAGCGCGCGGGTGACGTCCTGGAACTCCTGGGCGCCCTGCTCCGTGAACTGCATGGTGACGATGGGCTCCTGCGAGCCACTGGCCTGGTCGAAGCTCTGCGACGCCGAGGTGATGTCACGCCCGGTAAGGCCCGGGTGGTCCTGCATAAGCACGTACACCTTGCGCGACGGGCTGTCGGCCTTGGAGGGGTCGAGCTTCTGGTCCTGCGAATAGATGACGAAGCCGGCCGGCACCTTCTGCAGTTCCGCGTCGGCCGGGACCTTGCCCCCGAACTGCTGAAGCAGGCTGTCCTTCGACACATCCGGCCCGGCCAGCAACGTGTGCGCCGCGTTCTTCTTGAACAGGTAGTACGTGGCCTGGCCGTCAATGGGCGGCTTGGGGGTGGAGGTCTGCGACTTCTGCACCATCTTGTAGAGGCTCGGGTCGCTGGCCACGAAGTTGGCCTCGTAGTCGGTGAACACCAACTGGGCCGGTTTGATCAGGTCCTCCACCACCTGATCGGGGTTCTTCGCGCCGGGCAGCGACACCACGATCTGGTCGCTTCCCTGCGTCTGGATCTCGGGCTCCGACACGCCGAACGAGTCGACGCGGTTACGGATGACCTCCACCGACCGGGCGATGGCCTCGGGCGTTACCTGCGCATCGCGCGACGGCTTGCCCTGCAGCACCACCTCCACCCCTCCCTGCAGGTCAAGCCCGAGGGTGACGGGCTTGATGGCCACCACCACGGCGGACGCCGCGATGAGGCCAATGACCACTGCGAGGAAGAGGATCGATCGGCGACGCAGATTCATGCGCGTTGCCCCGGGTGGTGCAGACGGATCGTGATGCTCCTAGGCGGCGGGCTCAGCAGCGGCAGCCGCGAGTTCGCCGCTGGTCTTGCGCGCCACCGATGCCTGCGCAATACGGATGTCGACATCTTCGGCGATCTGCAGCAGGAGGGTGCCACCCTCCTCGATCTCGGACACGATGCCGTAGATACCGCTGGTGGTGACAACCTCGTCGCCCACGCGCAACGATGACGACAGCAGTTCCATCTCCTTGCGCCGCTTCTGCTGCGGGCGGATGCCCACGAAGTAGATCAGCACGACGAAGATGATGATGTAGACGGGGAGAAGGAGTCCCGACATGTGGAATTCGGCCTCGTTTTCGGGCGTACGGACCGGCGCAGGCTAGCAGCGCGCACGGGGCGCAGGGCGTGACCCGGGGTCGCCGCGGCCGCTGGTACCGTGGCCGCCCGTGAGCCTCTCCATCGCCATGGTCAGCGAGTACGTCTACCCCACTCTTGGCGGGGTCAGCGAACACGTGCACTTTCTCTCGAGCGAACTCGCCGGCCGCGGGCATGACGTCACCATCGTCACCGGCAATATCGGCGATGCGGGCGCGGTGGCCGAGCAGGACCGCCAGATGTTCCGCGACCACGGCTATCGCACCAGGCGCATCGGCAAGTCGATTCCCGTCGTGTCGAACGGGTCAATCGCCCGCCTCACCGTGGGCCTCGGCATCAAGCCCCAGATGGCCGATGCCATCCGCGGTATGGATGTGGTGCACGCACAGGCGCTGGCATCCCCCACCCTGCCGCTGCTGTGCCTGCGGGTCTCCACCGCGCCGGTGACCGTCGGCACGTTCCACACCTACTTCGACGGCGGCCACTGGGCCTACCGGGGGCTCGGGCGATATGTGCGGGCCGCGCTCGACCGCCTCGACCGACGCATCGCAGTGTCAGATGCCTGCATCCAGGCGCTCTCGCCGTACTTCCCGGGCGACTGGGACGTTGTTCCCAACGGCATCGACTGCAACCTGTACCGGCCGCTCAGCGGCCCCGACGAGCGCGAGCCGGGGCCGCCGCGCATCTTGTTCGTGGGCCGTTTCGACCCCCGCAATGCCCTCGGTGACCTGCTGGAGGCCACGGCGATTCTGCAACGCGAGGGGCGTGAGTTCGTGGTGCAGGTCATCGGCGACGGCCCCACCCGCCCGATGTACGAGAAGAAGGCGAAGAGCCTGGGCATCTGGGACCGCATCGAGTGGCTCGGCCTGCTCAACGAGGAGCGTCCGCACTACTACCGGCAAGCCGATGTGATGGCCGCCCCGTGCGTGCTGGCGTCATTCGGCGTGGTGCTGCTGGAGGCTCTCGCATCGGGTACGCCCGTCGTGGCGGCCGACAACATCGGTTTTCGCCAGGTCATCCGCGGTGATGTACCCGGGCGGTTCGTGCCGCCGCACGATGGCGCGGAGCTCGCGGTGGGAATCGGTGAATTGCTGGACGACCCGGCGCGATCGGCCGAGATCTCCGTGCAGGGCCGTGCTGCGGTCGAGCGCGAGTTCGACTGGCCGCGCGTGACCGACCGCATCGAGGACATCTACCGCGAGGTGCTGGCCTCCAAGCGCCGCACCACGACGGGGCTCACCGCCGCCTAGCCCTCGCCCTCGAACAACGAGGGCTGTGCCGCCTCGGCGCCCTTCGGGATCTCGAGACCAAGATGCAGATATGCACGAGGTGTGGCGATGCGGCCACGCGGGGTGCGCGCGAGCAGGCCCTGCTGCAGCAGGAACGGCTCGTACACATCCTCAATGGTGTCGGTCGACTCGCCGACGGCATCAGCCAGCGTGCCGAGCCCCGTGGGACGCCCGTCGAAGGTGACTGCCAGCAGCGTCAGGATCTTGCGGTCGAGGTCGTCGAGCCCTGCGTCATCCACCTCGAGCACGCGGAGCGCCTCTTCGGCCGTGGCCGCATCCACACGCCCCATCCCCTTCACCTGCGCAACGTCCCGCACGCGGCGCAGCAGACGGTTGGCGATACGCGGGGTTCCGCGTGAACGCCCAGCGATCACCAGCGCGCCGCTCTCGTCGACCGCCACCCCCAGCAGGTCGGCGGATCGCATGACGATCTGCGCCAGTTCGGCCGGCCCGTAGTAGTCGAGGCGCTGCACCACGCCGAAGCGATCACGGAGCGGCGTCGTGAGCAGGCCGCTGCGCGTGGTGGCACCCACCAGCGTGAACCTGGGCAGGTCGAGGCGACGCGTGCGGGCCTGCGGGCCCTGCCCCAACACCACATCGAGCTGGAAGTCCTCCATCGCGGGATAGAGCACCTCCTCCACCGACCGGTTGAGGCGATGGATCTCATCGACGAACAACACGTCCCCGGGGCCGAGCGCGGTGAGAATGGCTGCGAGGTCGCCCTTGCGCTCGAGC
>CAIPNN010000119.1 GCA_903866425.1 uncultured Actinomycetes bacterium | reverse complement strand
GCAGCCCTTCTTCCGTGACGCCACGGAGAAGAAGCAGCGCACGATGGAGGAGCTCCGGGCGGAGACCTCGTCGGAACTCGGCGAGAACATCACCATCCGGCGGTTCACGGTCTACCAGCTTGGTGAGTAGCGACCAGCCCGACCCCGCCCCCGCCGCTGCGGGGGCGGGCGGGCGAGCCGCCTGGTCCCGGGTGCTGCTGAAGCTCTCGGGCGAAGCCCTGATGGGCGACCAGGGGTACGGAATCGACCCCGAACAGATCGCCGGCGTGGCACGCGTGGTTCGCGAAGCCCACGATCGCGACGTCGAGGTGGCCATCGTGGTCGGGGGCGGCAACGTCTTCCGCGGCGTCATGGGCGCGGCCAGCGGCATGGACCGCGCGACCGCCGACTACATGGGCATGATCGCCACGATGCTGAACGCGCTGGCCATTCAGGACGCGCTTGAGAAGCTCGACCTGACCACCCGTATCCAGTCGGCCATTGCCATGCAGGAAGTGGCGGAGCCGTACATCCGGCGCCGAGCAATCCGACACCTCGAGAAGAAGCGCGTGGTCATCTTCGCGGCCGGTACGGGCAACCCGTTCTTCACGACCGACACCACGGCCGCGCTGCGCGCGCTGGAGATCGGCGCCGAGTGCATCCTGATGGCGAAGAACAGCGTTGATGGCGTGATGACGGCGGACCCGCGGGAGGACCCGTCGGCCACCCTGATTCCAAGGATCACCCACATGGAAGCCATTGAGCGGGGCCTGAAGGTGATGGACACCACGGCCCTCACGCTCTGCATGGACAACGACCTGCCGCTCCTCGTGTTCAACATGCAGGAGGAGGGCAATCTCGCCCGAATCCTCAGCGGCGAACACGTGGGAACGGTCGTCAGCGGACCGGCGTGAGCCGGCGGGAGGGATTGGCATGAGGGAGCGCATCGAAGACGCCAAGCGACGGATGGAAGGCGCCACCAAGAACCTGGCGAACGAGTTCGCCGCCCTTCGCACCGGTCGCGCGAGCACGGCGCTGCTCGACCGCATCAGCGTTGACGCCTACGGCGCTGCCACTCCGCTGCCACAGTTGGCGAAGATCCATGCGCCTGAGGCACGCCTCATCACCGTTCAGCCGTTCGACAAGACGATGATCCAGGACATCGAGAAGGCCATCATGGAGTCGGACCTCGGCCTCACGCCGAGCAACGACGGAAACACCATTCGCCTGCCGCTGCCGCAGCTCACCGAGGAGCGTCGCAAGGAACTGGTGAAGGTGGCCCACCGCATGGCCGAGGAGGCCCGGGTGTCGGTGCGCAATGTGCGCCGCGACGTGCTGAACGAGTTCAAGCGGGGCGAGAAGGACGGCGACGTGTCGAAGAACGACCTCGGTCGTGCACAGGACGACGTGCAGAAGCTCACCGACGCCGAGGTGAAGAGCATCGATGAGATGCTCGCCCGCAAGGAAGCGGAGATCATGGAGGTCTGAGCGCTTGGCGCTCCTTTCCCGAATCCGCGCAGCACGGACGGCCCTTGGTCGTCGGCACGACACACGCCCGATGGCACCCATCGGCCGCGTGCCCGAGTCGGTGGCCATCATCATGGATGGCAATGGGCGGTGGGCGAAGGACAATGGCCTGCCCGTTGCCGCTGGGCACCGCGCCGGGGCCAGGGCCCTTCGTACCGTCGTCCGCGCGGCGGGCGACCTGGGAGTGAAGGACCTCACGGTGTTCTCGTTCTCCACCGAGAACTGGTCGCGCCCGACCGACGAGGTGGACGACCTGATGGGGCTCTTCTCTGAGTTGATTGACCGCGAGGTTCCCGACCTTGATGACGAGGGGGTGTCCATCCGCTTCGTCGGCCGGCTCCATGCGCTGGATCAGGCGCTGCTCGACAAGATCGCCGCGGCGGAGGCGCGCACGGCCGCCAACGACCGCATGCGCCTGTTTATCGCGATGAACTACGGCGGGCGGGCGGAGATCGTTGATGCCGCCCGGCGGTTTGTGGCCGAAGCCGGTCCCGATGCACCGGACGCGGCATTCGGCGAGTATCTGTACGCGCCTGACCTTCGCGACCCGGAGCTCATCATCCGCACCAGCGGCGAACAACGTCTTTCGAACTTCCTGTTGTGGCAGTCGGCCTATGCCGAGTTGGTGTTCTCGGACCGGCTGTGGCCCGACTTCGGCGCCGACGACCTGGCCGAGGCGTTCCGCGATTACGCATCGCGGGATCGGCGGTTCGGCGCCCGATGACGACGCGCCTTCTGGTTGCAATCCCCGGGGTCGCGATCATCCTGCTCGCCGTTGCGCTGGGTGGGCCGGTGTTCGCCGCGTTCGCGCTGCTGGTGGGGATCGGTGCGCTGTTTGAGTTCTACTCACTCACCGCTGCGTTCATCCCGCTCCGGGAGGCCGGGTACGCCACGGTGGTGGCCTCGGTGCTGCTGTGTCTGTGGGTGACCCCGCCTGAGCGCGCGCTCATTCTCGCGCTGGCGCTCGGGCTGCTGTTCGCGGCGCTGGGGGCCCTGCGCCTGGTGAACCGCGAGGAGATCACGTTGCGCGTGGGCATGACGCTCATGGGCGGCTTCTACATCGCATTCCCCATCGGGGTCCTGGTGCTGACCCGCGAACTGCCCGAAGGCGCTGGTGCCATCGTCAACCTGCTGGTGGGCGTCTGGATGTTCGACACCTTCTCGTACTTCGGGGGCAAGCTGTGGGGTTCGCGCCCCATTGCCCCGCTCACGTCGCCCAACAAGACGTGGGAGGGGTTCATCACCGGCCTCGTCGGCGGCACGCTGGGCGTCGTGGTGGCCGGCCTCTATATGGACTGGATCAATTGGTGGCAGTCGATCGTTGTGGGGGTGGTGATCTGCCTCAGCGCATACATCGGGGACCTCTTCGAGTCGATGATCAAGCGTGATGCCGGCGTGAAGGATTCGGGTCGCATCCTCCTGGGCCACGGGGGCGTACTCGATCGCTTCGACTCGCTGCTGTTCGCGTCCCTCGGGGCGTATCTGGCAACCACCTGGCTCTGCTTCTGACAACCCGGAAGGACTCGCGCATGGACCTCGACCTGCTCACCCGACTCTGCGAGACGCCCGGTGCCCCCGGGCGCGAGGATCGCATTCGCGAGCTCGTCATCGCCGAGCTCAGCCCCTACGTGGACGAGATCTCGGTCGATCCCCTCGGCAGCGTGATGGGCGTGCGCAAGGGTGGTGGGGGACCGCGCGTGATGCTCGCCGCTCACATGGATGAGTTGGGCTTTCTGGTGAGTCACGTGGACGACGACGGCTATATCCGTCTCGTGACCCTCGGTGGCTTCGACCCGAAGACCCTGGTCGCCCAGCGCGTGATCGTCCACGGCCGTGAGGATCTGCTCGGCGTGATGGGGAGCAAGCCCATTCACATCATGACCGATGAGGAGCGCAAGCGGCTGCCGAAGGCCGAGGACTTCTACGTCGACATCGGCCTGCCCGCCGAGCGCGTGCGCGAGCTGGTACGTCAGGGCGACCCGGTCACGCGTGAGCGCACGCTGGCCCCGCTTGGTGACCTGGTTACGTGCAAGAGCCTCGACAACCGGGCGGGCCTCTACGTGATGATCCAGGCGGTCAAGCAACTGTCCGATCACGCATGCGAGGTGGTCGCCGTTGCCACCACGCAGGAGGAGGTCGGTCTGCGCGGTGCCCGCGTGGCCGCAGCACGGGTGAAGCCGGACATCGGTCTTGCCATCGACATCACACTCGCGAACGACGGTCCGGGCGCCAAGCCGCACGAGCGCATCACGAAGGTGGGGGAGGGCACCGCGATCAAGGTGTACGACTCAGGGGTGATCGTGCCGCGCGTGGTGGTGGATCACCTCATCGGGGTGGCCGAAGCGCGCGACATCCCGTTCCAGATGGAGATCATGAGCCGGGGCGGCACCGACACCCGCGAGTTGCAGTTGTCGGGCGAGGGCGCTCTCGCTGGCTGCGTGTCGATTCCCACCCGCTACGTGCACCAGGTGGTGGAGACATGCCATCCGGCCGACCTCGATGCCTCGGTCGCGCTGGTGGCGGGTTTCTGCGAGACCGCACAGGACCTGATCTGACTGCTGGAGCCAGCGGCGGTGATACCTTCGAAGGCGTGAAGCGCGTCCTCATCCTCGGGTGCACCGGATCAATCGGGGTCCAGGCGCTCGACGTGATCGACGGGGCCGACGACATGGTGTGCGTCGGGCTCGCCACGGGGGCCCGCGTGGCCGAGATGCTGTCGCAGGCCGAACGTCGTGGCATCGCCGTGACGAGCGCCGCGGCCGGTGGCGGATCCGTGCGGCACACATCCGACCTCGGCGAGGTGATCGACCGAGCGGAGCCCGACATCGTGCTGAACGCCATCGTGGGCGCAGCAGGGCTGCCACCAACGCTCGCGGCGATCGAGCGCGGTATTCCCGTAGCCCTTGCCAACAAGGAGAGCCTGGTGGCCGGTGGCGATCTCGTCGCCGCGGCGCAGGCCCGATCGGGCGCCATGCTCGTGCCGGTCGATAGCGAGCACTCCGCCCTGTTCCAGCTGATCGAGGGCGTGGATCGTGCGCGCGTGGTGCGCGGGGTGCTCACCGCGTCGGGCGGCCCGTTCCGCGGACGAACCGCGGACGACCTGGCCGGGGTGACGGTGGCCGATGCCCTCGCACATCCCACCTGGACGATGGGCGCCAAGATCACCATCGATTCAGCCACCCTCATGAACAAGGGGCTTGAGGTCATCGAGGCCCATCACCTCTTCGATCTGTCGTATGACGACATCGAGGTGGTTGTGCACCCGCAGTCGAGTATTCACGCGATGGTGCGCCTGGAGGACGGCAGCCTCATCACGCACATGGGCCCACCCGACATGCGCGTGCCCATCGGGTATGCCCTCCGGTGGCCGGCGCCGCCGCCCGCCCGCGAGGAGATGTCGCTCGTCGGTACGTCGCTCACCTTCGAGGCTCCCGACGAGACGGCCTTTCCGTGCCTGAGGCTGGCCCGGGAGGCCGGCATCGAGGGGGGCACGGCGCCTGCGGTGCTGAACGCGGCGAATGAGGTTGCGGTGGCCGCATTCCTCGACGGCCGGATCGGGTTCATGGACATTCCCGAAGCGGTGGAACGGGCGCTGCAGTCGGTGCCCGTTGTGCCCGCGGAGTCGCTTGAGGTCGTCCTCGATGCCGATACCCGCGCCCGTGCCGCTGCACTGCCGGCGGGGGTCGCCTGATGCTCGGCGTGAACATCGTCGAGTTCGTGCTGGTGCTCATGTTCCTGGTGCTGGTGCACGAGGCCGGGCATATGTTCGCGGCCAAGTGGTGCGGCATGAAGGTGGAACGGTTCTCCATCTTCTTCGGGCGGCCGTTCGCCAAGTTCACCCGCGGTGAGACCGAGTACGGCATCGGCTGGCTTCCGCTGGGTGGCTACGTCCGCATCACTGGCATGAGCAGAGAGGAAGAGCTCGCGCCAGAGGATGTGCCACGTGCCTACTACGCGGCGAAGACGTGGAAGAAGGTCGTGGTGATCGGGGCGGGGCCGGCGGTCAATCTCGTGGTGGCCGTGCTGTGCTTCGCGATCTACTTCTGGGTGGGTATTCCCGGCTTTGGGGGGATCGGGATTCAGGACGTGAAGCCCGGATCACCCGCCGCGGTCGCGGGCCTCGTGGCCGGCGATCAACTGGTATCGGTCAACGGCATCAGCGCGACGGGCGATGGCGCGACGGCCACCCGTGCGCTGGCAGAGGTACAGCAGAATCCGGGCTCCCCCGTCGTGGTGCGGTTCACACATGCCGGGTCGCCCACCGTGGTGACCAAGGTCGTCACGCCGCGGGCCACGAAGACGGGCTCTGAGACCATCGGGCGTATCGGGGTGGGCCTTCAGGAGCTCCCTGGCCCGCGGGAGTCGGCTGGCCCCGTTGGGGGCATCACGATGACCGGCCGCTACACGTGGTTCCTGGTGAAAGCCAATGTGGCCGGTGTCGGGCAGTTGTTCACCAACGCGCAGGCCCGTGAGCAGGTGGGCTCCGTGGTGGCCATCGGTGCCGCCTATAACCAGATCGCCAGCGACGGCTTCATGGAGATCATCCGGTTCATCGGGCTGATCAGCCTCGTGCTCGCCATCTTCAACCTGTTGCCCATCTTCCCGCTCGACGGTGGGCACATCCTGTTCGCACTCCTTGAGAAGGTGCGCGGGAAGCCCATCAGCACGCGCGTGTACGAGCGCGCAGGCATGGTGGGATGGGCCGTGATCCTCGTGGTGTTCGTGTTCGCGTTGCAGAACGACATCGGGAAGATCCTCGGCGGCGGCTTCACGTTCAAGTAGCGGGATAGACTCCCGTCCCGTGGAGAGTCCTCGCAGAATGAGCGTGCGCTGCATGGTGGGCGGCGTCGCCGTCGGCGGCGGCGCCCCGGTGGTGGTGCAGTCGATGACCAACACCGACACCAAAGATGCGGCGTCCACCGCGCAGCAGGTGGCGGAACTGGCGCGGGCGGGCTCGGAGATCGTGCGCATCACGGTGAACAACCGCGAGGCTGCCGCACAGGTGCCCGAGATCGTCGCCCGTCTCCGCGATGACTACGACGTGCATGTGCCGCTGGTGGGTGACTTCCACTACAACGGGCACACCTTGCTGCGCGAGTTTCCGGACACCGCAGACGCGCTGGCCAAGTTCCGCATCAACCCGGGCAACGTCGGGCGTGGGGCACGACACGACTCGAACTTCGCCACGATGATCGAGGCGGCAATCGAGCACGACAAGCCCGTGCGCATCGGGGTGAACGCCGGGTCGCTCGATCCGGAATTGATGGATGCACTCATGGAGGCCAACGCAAGGTTGGCCAACCCGCGCTCAGGCAGCGACGTGCTGCGGGAGGCCATGGTGCGAAGCGCGCTCGACAGCGCCGAAGCCGCTGAGGAGATCGGCCTTGCCCACGACAAGATCGTGGTGTCGTGCAAGGTGAGTCGTCTCCCCGACATGGTCGCGGTCTATCGCGATCTCGCAGCGCGGTCGGACTATCCGCTGCATCTCGGGCTCACTGAGGCCGGCATGGGCGCAAAGGGCATCATCGCCACCACGGCGGCCCTCTCGGTGCTGCTCGAGGCCGGCATCGGCGACACCATTCGCGCGAGTCTCACCCCGGAACCGGGTGGCGACCGCACGATCGAGGTGCTGGCGTGTCTCGACATCCTGCAGAGCCTCGGCCTGCGGTCGTTCCGGCCCGAGGTGACCGCCTGCCCGGGGTGCGGCCGCACCACGTCAAGTGTGTTCCAGGAACTGGCACAGACCATCCAGGCCCGTCTCGACGAACGCATGCCGGTCTGGCGCGAGGAATACCCCGGGGTGGAGGGGCTGCACGTCGCGGTGATGGGGTGCATCGTCAACGGACCGGGCGAGAGCCGCGCCGCCAACATCGGCATCAGCCTGCCCGGTACTGGCGAGGAGCCCCGCGCCCCGGTGTACGTGGATGGCGAGAAGGTGACCACCCTTGAGGGGCCGAACCTCGCAGGCGACTTCATCGCGATGGTCGAGAAGTACGTGGATGACAACTACCGGCCCGTGAAGGGGACTGCATGAGCACCGATCATCCGTGGGCCATGCCCGAGGCGCCGCATGGTGGGTCGTGGCGCCTCACCGGCCGGTTCTGGCCGACGGTGCGTGACGACCCCGCCGACGCCGAGGCCATCAGCCACAAGTTGTCGGTTCGCGCGGGTCTCGTGCGCCAGCTGGCGTCGGGGCTGTACACGCTCACCCCGATCGGCCTGAAGGTGGTGCAGAAGGTCGAGGCGATCATCAGGGACGAGATGAACCGCATTGGCGCCCAGGAGATCCTGATGCCGGTGATGCATCCGGCCGAGATCTGGGAGGCCACGGGCCGCTACGGCCTGTCGGAGCAGTTCCGTCTGGAGGATCGCGCGGGGCGCAAGATGGTGCTCGGCATGACCCACGAGGAGATCGTCACCTGGCACGCCGCCAGGGAGATCCGCTCGTATCGCGACCTGCCGCAGTCGTGGTACCAGATTCAGACCAAGTTGCGTGACGAGCCCCGGCCGAAGAGCGGCATGCTGCGCGTGCGCGAGTTCACGATGAAGGACTCGTATTCGTTCGATGCCGACGCGGATGGGCTTGAGCGCTCGTACGAGGCCCATTCGGTGGCCTACGCCAACATCTTCGACCGCTGCGGCCTCACCTGGTACCGGGTGGAGAGCGACGTGGGGATGATGGGGGGGAGTGGGGCACACGAGTACATGGCGCCGAGCCCCTCTGGTGAAGACGTGGTGGCCCGTACCGCCAGCGGCTCGTACGCGGCCAATGTGGAACTCGCGGTGTCGATCGCGCACGACCCCGACTTCGGCGACACGCCGGACGCGCCCGAGGAGTTCGCCACCCCCGGAATCGGCAGCATCGACGAGCTGGCTGAGTTCACGTCGCTTCCGGCCGCTCGTCTGGCCAAGAGCGTGGTCCTCGTGAGCGACGATGGCCCCGTGCTCGCCATCGTGCGCGGCGAGCATCAGGTGCACGAGAAGAAGATCGCCCACCTCATCGGCGCGCACCGTGCGGCGCACCCCGAGGAGATCCGCGAGTGGTTCGGGGCCGACCCGGGCTCGCTCGGGCCCATCGGCGTACGCGACGACGTGCGCATCATTGCCGATGCCACCCTCGCGACAGGCCACTACGTCACCGGGGCCAACCGCGATGGCTTCCACCTGCGCGGCGTCGTGCTTGGGCGCGACTTTCAGGCCGAGACCGCCGACATCCGGACGGTGCTGGGGGGCGAGGGCTCCATCAACGGCGACGGGCCCGTGGAACTGGTGCCCGTCATCGAGATCGGCAACATCTTCAAGCTCGGCGTCAAGTACTCGCAGGCGCTCGGGGCGTCCTACCTCGACGAGCAGGGCCAGGAACAGACGATCATCATGGGCTCGTATGGCATCGGGCCCGCCCGCGCGGCCATGGCCGCCATCGAGCAGGGGCATGACGACGACGGCATCGTGTGGCCGGTGG
>CAIPNN010000118.1 GCA_903866425.1 uncultured Actinomycetes bacterium | reverse complement strand
TCGAGCCGCTGCGCGAGCAGGCTGCGCAGCGCAGGGTCATCCTCCACGTAGAGCAGGCGCAGGGTGGCGGCGCCTGCTGCGTGATCGAGATTCCCCACCATGTCGACAGTCTGACGGATGCGCTACGGATAGAGCGATGACGCCTGCGGCACGGGAATGCCGAGCGGTGCAGCCGTCTTCACCAGCAGCTTGACGAGCGTTGCCTTCGTCGCCGAGACCTTGGCGTGGTACTGCCACGGCTCCGTCGCCGGGCTGCCGCCGGACTTGAGCCAGGCGACCGTCTTCTGGTCGGCGACCACCGACTGGGTGTAGGCGAGCATGAGGTAGTGCGCCTGGAGCTTCTGCGACGAGGGCGCCTGCAGGTACAGCTGGATGCGCTTGACCGTGTTCTCACGCTCTTCGAGCGTGTGCTTCTCGATCAGCCGTGCGGCCTCAGCGGCGCTGATGCGCCCGGCACGGAATGAATCTAGCGTGTTGTTGAGAAACCAGCGGGCCGGCGTGGAGCGGCTCATCTCCGCAAGCACGCGCCGCAGCCAGTCGTCGGTACGCACCGTCTGGAAGACGAACGATGCGCTGGACTTGGCGGCACCTGTCTCCGGCACCGACATCCGCGCGACCACTCGCAGCGTGCCCTGCTTCTTGAGCAGCGCCTTGCCCTTGGCGTTGAGGACGATCTTGACGGGCAGGTTCGCGCCGGCCGCCCCCTTCACCGACGCCGTGGCGACCACGGGATCAGCTGCGCGTGCCGAGCGGCGTCCCTGCGGTACGGCGTACAGCTGGAGCGGGCCAGCACAGTGGTACGGGATCGTGCCGCCGCAGCGCACCGTCAGTTGCGCCGACGCGCCACTCGTCGAGACATTCGACGGGTTGATCGACGTGATCGCTGTGGCGCGGGGCGCAGTCAGCGCCAGCGGCGCGTCCCTCGTCTCCTCGCCTGCGGCTGTCTTCGCCTGCACCGACATGTTCAGATCCAGCCCACCCGACTGCGCGAGCTGGCGCTGCACGTCCTTGGGCAGCTTGAAGCTGACAGTGCTGCGCGCGCCCGAGGCGAGGCGCGTGCTCGAGCTGGCGATGACCTTCTTCCGGTACCGCAGATCGATGCGGAAATCGCACGTCGAGCCGTCTGTGGCCGTACAGCCAAGCGCCACGTCCGCGGCACCAGAGCCCGCAACCCTGGCCACCGTGCTGGCCGTGGCGTTGGCGGCGATGGTGATCGTGTTGGCACCTGTCGTCGTGGAGCCTGCGGTCGCGGCCTGCACCGCGGGTGCAGCACGCGTGACCCAGGCCGAGACGTTGCCCGCCAGGTCGACCGCACGCACGAAGATCGTGGCGCCCGGTGCGGCGGCGATCGTGGCCGAGCGCGTGCCAACCGGGATCACCGCGCCCGGGCTAGCCGGATCAGTCGTGGCCTGCCAGCTCGCAACGCCGCTCTCGGCATCACTCATCGTCGGCGTGACGAGCACGGTGCTCGCACCAGACCACGACGCCTCGATCGCCGACACACCCGGGGCGGTCGGATCGACACCGACGGCGTCCTGCGCGGCCGAGATCTCCGCCGCGGCGACGTCGAGGAAGCGGGCGTAGACCGTGCGCTGTCCCGCGCCGGGCAGCAGCTGCCACAACACCTGCGTCGTGATCGCATGGCGCGTGACCGCCGCGAAGCCGGCGTCGTTCGACAGCTCGATGTAGCGCGTGCCGGCAGGCCAGATGATGTCGATCACGGCCGAGCTCGAAGAGACCCAGGTGGCCCCACTGTCGATGGTGATGCCGACCGTGCCGGGCGGAGGCGTCGTCGGGATGAATACGTCCCACGTGTACGTCGTGACGTTGGCGCCGACGTTGCCCGCCGCATCGACGGGCTTGATGCGGAACGTGTGCGAACCCTCACTCACGCTCGGGATCGTGACCGGCGTGGCGCACGGTGCAAAGGCGGCGCCGTCGAGACTGCAGAGCGCGCCGGTGCCGTCGGCGCCGTAGGAGAACTGGAACGTCGCGACCGATGATGCGGTCTGCGCGGCGGGCCCACTGGCAACCACAGCTGTGCCGGTCGGCGGGTCGTTGTCGACTGTCCACGTGGTACTCGTCGGCGCACTGACGTTGCCCGCGCTGTCGGTGGCGCGGGTCTGGAAGGTGTACGCACCATCGGCGAGCGCTGAGAACGACAGCGGTGGCGTGCACGGCGCCCACGTCGAGCCCGGCGTCAGCTGGCACTCGAGCGTCGTGTCGGGCGCCGTGGTGACCGTGAAGGTGGCGTCCCGCGACGTCGTCGGATTGGCGGGCCGGTCGGAGACGGCGGGCGACGGCGGCGGCGTCAGATCGACAAGCCAGCGGATCGCGGTGTCGGCGCTCTGTACCGGCGGCGAGGCAGCGCTTTGCTGGCGCACAAGCACCTCGTGCGGTCCCTCGCTCAGGCCACGGAGCGACAGCGGGCTGGTGCACGTGGTCCAGGCGCCACCGTCGACCGAGCACTCAATCGTCGCGCCTGGCTCCTCCGTCAGGAAGAGATCGGCCGTCGTCTCGCCCGTCGGGCTGCCGGGGATGTTGTCGACGGCCACTTCCGGCGGAGCCGTCGACGAGACCGTGAAGGCGAACGAGCTGACCGGGCCCGTGTTGCCCGCGGCGTCGATCTG
>CAIPNN010000117.1 GCA_903866425.1 uncultured Actinomycetes bacterium | reverse complement strand
CCACACCCAGGTCGGCCACCCGTGCCTGCCCGTCGGGGTCAACGAGGATGTTGGCGGGCTTGATGTCGCGGTGCACCACGCCGCGCTCGTGCGCGTGCGCGAGGGCGTCAAGGACGTCTGCGGCCATGTCGGCGGCGGCGCGGTCGCCCGGCGGTGTGTCGGAGTACACACGCTCAAGTGACGGGCCGTCGATGAGTTCGCTGATGAGATAGAGCGACTCGGTGTCCTCGCCCCAGTCGAGCATGCGCACCATGTTGTGGTGCTCAAGGCGTGCTGCAGCGCGGATTTCCGCACCCACACGCTTCTCAAGGCCCATATGCACGGGAATCTGCTTGACCGCCACGTCGCGCCCGGTGGCGCGATCGAGTGCCCGGTACACGCGCGATGTGGCACCGCGGCCGATGACCTCCTGCAGGTCGTACCGGCCGAGCACGCGCACGGGTGCGCCGTCGCGGAGTGGTGCGGTGGTGGTTGCGGTCGTACGCATCGGCGAGGTGGCCTTCCACCGGCGGGAGAGGAATCCTTGTGCCGCCGGAGAACGGAACGGCGATCGTAGACATCACCCGTGCGGGATCGGGTCGAGGCGGGTGCGCTAGCATGCCCCGGCCTTCGGGCCGCTCACCGGGCGGGTGGCGGAATTGGTAGACGCGCTGGCTTCAGGTGCCAGTGTTCGAAAGAACGTGGGGGTTCGAGTCCCCCCTCGCCCATCTTCTGCAAGGCAGGACCATGAACGACGACGGCATGGATTACGGGCAGGACGACCAGCCGACCGGTGTGTCGGGCCCCCTTCCCGACGACGCGGGTCGCGACGCTGACGAGCCGCGTTCATCGCGCGGCGGCTCCTCGGGCGGTGGCCGCGGACGACGCGGATCGGGCGGTTCCGGCCGTTCGGGTGGCGCATCACGGCGTCCGTCGATGCCGGGTGGCGGTTCCGCCGCCATGCAGAAGCCCGCGGTACGCATCGGCCTCATCGTGGCCGGCGTCATCGTGCTCATCATCGTCCTCACCCTTGTCATTCAGGGCTGCCGTCGCAGCCAGCTTGAGGACTCCTACAAGTCGTACATGGGTGACGTCACCACCATCGTCACCAACTCGGCAAAGGAGGGCGACTCCCTCCAGCAGGTGCTGCAGAACCAGAGCGGTGCCCCGGCTCCCGAGTTGCAGGTGAAGGTGCGCGAACTCTCCACGCAGGCCCAGGGCCTGGTGGGGCAGGCCGAGGGGCTTGCACCGCCCGATTCCCTTTCGGCGCCCAACCAGAGCCTGGTGACCGCACTGCAGTACCGCGTCACCGGCCTCAAGGCGCTGGCCGACTCGCTGCCATCAGTGGTTGATTCGAAGAATCGCGCGTACGCGTCGGCAACCGTCGCAAGCGCCATGCAGCGGTTCCTCGCGAGTGACGTCATCTACCAGGACTCCTTTGTGGGACCGGCCAAGCGCGCCCTCGCCGATGCCGATGTGACCGGCGTGCAGGTGCCCGACCGTCAGTTCTTCCTTGGTGGCATCCGTGCCGACCAGGCATCGCCCACTGGCGCTGGCCAGCTCATTCCGGGCCTGCAGCGCACCGGTGGCAGTGCCCTCAGCGGTACGGACACCACGGCCACCAGCGGGGCGCTCCACGGCACGGGGATCACCTCGGTGCAGGCACTGCCGCAGGGCATTGACCTCACTGCCGGCTCCACCACCGAGGTGCAGGCATCCGACCAGCTGCAGTGGCAGGTGACCATTCAGAACTCCGGTGACGCCACGGAGTCGAACGTGGTGGTGCGGGTGACCTTCGCCGGCAGCGCATCGGCCAAGGACGCGCAGACGCAGGAGAAGTCGATCCCGAGTATCGCCGCAGGTGCAGATCAGTCGGTGTCGTTCCCCGGTCCCAGGAGCCCGACGTTCGGTGACTCCTCCGTCCTCAAGGTTGAGGTGGTGCCGGTGCCGGGCGAGACCCGCACCGAGAACAACCGCGCCGAGTACCCAGTCAAGATCGTCTTCTAGGTCCGCGTTGAGCGGGCGCATCGCCTACCTCGGGCCCGAGGGCACGTTCTGCGAGGAGGCCCTCATCGGCATGGTGGGGGCAGAGGCGGCTGCGGCCGAGGTGCCGTACCCCAGCATCGCCGCGTGCTTCAACGCGGTGGAGTCGGGCGAGGTGGCCGAGGCGCTGGTGCCCATCGAGAATGCGCTCGAGGGCGGGGTCAGCCAGACCCTCGACCAGCTGATGGCGCACGATGGCCGCATCGTCATACGCGGCGAGGTCATTCACCCCATCCGGCATCACCTCATCGGCCGCAAGGGGCTGGCGCTGGCTGATGTGACCCGCGTGCTGAGTCACCCGCACGCGCCGGGTCAGTGCGCCAGGTTCCTGGGTGATCAGGTGCCGCAGGCCGAGGTTGCCGCATCGCTCTCCACCGCCGATGCGGTGCGCACCGTCATGGCAGGCGATGCCCCCGAGGCCGCAATCGGCACCGCACGCGCCGCCGAGATCTACGGCGGGGCCATCCTTGCCGACGACATCGGGGATGTCCACGAGAACCACACACGGTTTGTGCTCGTGGGTCGCGACGAGGTGGATGCCACGGGCCCGGGTGCATTCACCACCTCCATCATCTGCGCCATCCCGAAGGACCGACCCGGGGCGCTGCTGTCGATTCTCCAGGAGTTCTCGCTGCGGGCGGTCAACCTGAGCAGGCTCGAGAGCCGGCCTGCACGGACAGGGCTCGGTCGCTACGTGTTCTTCATCGACGCCGAGGGCAGCCGCGCACGCGACCTGCCGCTGTCGGCCGCACTCGACGCCATTGAGCAGGGCGGAATCGCCCATGTGGTGGCGCTGGGTTCCTACAGGGCTGCAACGCAGTAGTAGGGCGGGGCAGGGCCGCCGGGCGACGTGGCTAACATCCGCGTCGAAAGGGGGTGGTTCCGCAGCACGTCCTTGTTCTCAACGCGTCCTACGAGCCCATCAACGTGTGCTCCATGCGACGCGCGCTCGTCCTCCTGCTGAAGGAAAAGGCGGAGATTCTCGAGCATGCCGCCCGCCCCGTTCGTGGCGTGGCACGGGACTTTGCGGCCCCTCACGTCATCCGGCTCGTCTACCGGGTGAAGGTGCCCAGATACGAAGCGCGCCGCATGAGCAGGCGCGCGCTCTTCGCGCGCGATGGCTACGAGTGCCAGTACTGCGGCAGCCGCAGCCGCCTCACCGTTGACCACGTGGTGCCGCGCAGCAAGGGTGGCGATTCCAGCTGGCACAACGTCGTCACGTCGTGCGCACCGTGCAATTCGCGCAAGGGCGATGCGCTGTGTCATGAGATCAAGATGTTTCCGAGGCGCGCGCCCACGCCACCGCGCCCCGACGTATTCGTCGATGTGGCGGCGCCGAAGCGTCCCGAGGCCTGGAACCCGTACCTGGCCGCCGCGGCCTGAGTACCACCCGCCACCTGCCGCGGCTTGATGCCCGCGACCTCACGGGTGCTGATCGCGTGATCCCCGACGACCTGCCCGCCGACCCATGCGTGGTGGTGCTCGCCTTCCGCCAGCGTCAGCAGCGCGATGTGGACGATTGGGTGGAGGCCCTCGGGGGCACGCCCGTTGTTGAGATCCCCGTGCTTGGCACCGGGTGGCGCATGGTGCGCGGCTGGATAGAGGGGGGCATGGCCGGGGGCACACCCGAGGAGGTTCAGAGTCGCGTGTGGTGCACGTATGCGCCGCTCAAGCAGGTGCTGGCCGGCCTCGGTGAAACCGGCCATCGCAGTGCATTGGCGGCCGTCGTGCGTCGCTCGGGCGAGGCGCTCGTGGTGTTCCGCGGCCCGCCCAGCCCCGGCGCGGTGATGGCGGTGCGCGCAGCTCTTGCCCGCCACGGGTAGGTTTCACGCATGCCGTCCCCCCGCAACACCAACGCGCCCAACGACATGTGGTCGGGTGGCACCAGCGGCCTGATCACCCGCATTGCCATTGTGGCGGCCCTCGCCGGCCTGCTCTTCGGGTTCGACACCGGGGTCATCTCGGGCGCCCTCGATTACATCGGCGGCGCATTCCACCTGAGCGACATCGGCAAGAGCACGGTCGTGTCGGCCGTGCTGCTGGGTGCCGTTATCGGGTCATTGCTCGCCAT
>CAIPNN010000116.1 GCA_903866425.1 uncultured Actinomycetes bacterium | reverse complement strand
TGGGGTTACGCCAGAACATGCCCGGATTCTGAAGAAGTGGCTTGAGGACTGGGAATCCGGCGATTTGACGGACTGAACGCGTCCGAGCGCGAACTCATACTTGGGAACATGCGTTCGTACCCACACAGCAAGCAGCCCCGCGGGACTGCACAGCTCAGGCTCATCACCACGCCCGACGACGTGCGCGAGGTGAGCGTCCCGCCAGTTCGCAGGCCCCGGACATCGCGTCAGGGCAGGAACGTGCGAATGGCGGAGCGACTCGACCAGATCGCGATCGACGCACAGCGGGACGCCGCCCAGGCCGTCATGGCCCACGACGACGTGACCGCACGCGAGTTGCTCGATCGCGCCAGCGCAGCGCGGAAGGCGGCAGCCCTGCTGCGCGCCGGCCCGTCGGGCGTTCGGGAGATGCTCGCCTCGTAACCGCCGCGCGCGGCGTCGAGACGGGTTGGTAGCCTGAGGCACTTCCCCTGCCCCGAGGTAGACACCAATGGTCCTCAGTTCACGTGCCCTGACAGCCATGGCTGCGATCATCGCGCTGACCGCCATCCCGCTTGCCGGGTGTGGAGGCGGTGACGCGAGCAGCGCATCGTCCACCGGCACAGCCGCCGCAGTGGCAGATGGCGGCGCCACGGGCACCGGGACCGCCGCCGATGGCGGCACATCCACCACGTCGTACGCGGGCATTCGTGACATGCTCACCAGCTTGGGCTCGGAGCTCAACGGCTTCTGGGGGGCCAACCTCGGCGAGGGCGGTACGTGGAAGGACGCCGTGGTGAAGGTGGTCGAGCAGACCGGCCAGACCGCATGCGGCGAGATCGACGCCGCCAACACCGGGCCCGCCTACTGCGGTCCCGACGCCACCATGGTGCTGCCGATCGCCTTCTTCCGCGACCGCCTCATCGGGGCCGATGATCAGGGCGGCAACGACGCCGCAGTGGCTGCCGTGGTGGGCCACGAGTTCGCGCACCACATCCAGGCCGTCACTGGCATCTCGAAGACGGCAGAGGAAGCGGTGGCCGAAAACCCTGAGACCGCCAACCTGATCTCCGTGGCAAACGAGTTGAGCGCCGACTGCTTTATGGGCGTCTGGCTGTCGACGGTGCGCGACGAGGGACGCATCGAGGCCGGGGATGTCGACGAGGTGCTCGAGGCGCTTGCGCGCATCGGCGACGACTGGCTCACCGCCGATGCCGGGCAGGCGGCCGACGCATCCGCGTTCGACCACGGCACGTCGGCACAGCGCGCCTACTGGTTCGCACAGGGGTATGACACCGGCGATGCGGAGAAGTGCGGCGTGGTCTACGACGACCTCGTGGACGGCACCCTCGTCAAGGAACTGAAGGCCGGTGCCGACGCGGTGAACAGCGCCACCACCCCCTAGCGCGGGATCAGGCCGCCCCTCCGGGGATCCACACATAGGTGCAGTTGCGGCAGCGCCGCACATCCTGGCCAATGTCGTCCGAGTCGCGCTCCCCACACGTGGGGCAGCGCGGCTGGTCGTCCGCCGCCTCGTCGCTCATGCGGCGAGGCTAGCGGCAGCGCGGCGATTTTGGCGGCGGTAGTACGTCCACGCTGCACTGTTGATGCCGCACCGGTACCGTGACCCACATGACGTCACGCATCGACACCGGCCTGTTTGCCGACCTGCTGCTCACCCCGGGCACGGTCACCACCACCGTGGCGGCGGCCGATGGATTTGACGACGTGGCGGCGCTGCTCACGGCCCCAGGTGTGCGGCGGGTCGTGGTCACGGGGAACGGCGCACAGTGGCATGTGGCGCTGGCCCTGTCGCTCGCGTGGATGCATGTACCCAACCCACCGGTCGAACTGATTGCGGTACCCGGTGGGCTCGTTGCCCGCGGCGCATTCCCGTGGCGAGATGGCGACCGCCTGCTGGCCCTGTCCAGCTCCGGCGAGTTCCGTGACGTCATCGAGGCCATCGCCGCCGGTGCGCCGCGCCCCATTGCCGCCATCACGGCCAACGCCGGATCGACCATCGGGAAGGCCGCCGAGGCCAGGGCCATGGTGGTGGTTGAGACGCTCCGCGCGCGCACCCACACGCAGGGGTACGCAGGGTCGCTCGCAGCCGGACTGGCCGTGATCGCACGCATGAGCGGCGACGATGCCCTGGCCGCGGCCGCTGCAGGCGCAGGTGCGCGCCTCGCGCCGCTCGTGGAGCACGCGGCGGCCATGGCGACGGACCCAGGCCCGCGGCCCCATGCCGGCGTGTGCGTGGGCACCGACCCCGCCTGGCCCGCTGCGCTGCACACCGCGCTGTGCCTGCGCGAGGTCTCCATTCTTCCCGTGGATGGGTACGAGACCCGCGAGGGCGCCACGACGGGGCGCTTCGCGACGGTGCCGGGCGACCTTGCAGTGTCCATCGCAGGCGTGCGCCCCGACCCGCTCCTCAGCGAGGCAGAGGGAATTCTCGAGGAAGGCGGCGCACAGGTCATCCGCATCACCGGGGACGCCGATGCCGATCCCCGGCTCGCACCGATCATGGCCCTGCCCCACGCCATCGCCCTGGCGATCGACCTTGCGCACATGGCCGGCCTGGACGCAGACGCCCCCCAGTGGGCCGGCGCCTATGACAAAACGTCGCGCGGGACGGAGCACTGACGGTGCGGGTGCTGCACGTGTCGCCCCATCCCGACGACGAGCTGGTGGGGGCGCCTGCGGCACTGCTGGCACTGAGGGACGCGGGACACACCATCACCAATCTCGCGCTGTCACTTGGCAGGCCCGACGATCACGCGCGACGCCGGGCCGAGGTGGTCGAGGCCTGCCGCCGCGCGCGCTTCGACCTGGTCATCACCGATCCGCCCATCGCGATGTCGGCCAACGACGACCGTGAGCTCGCAGAGGAGCGCGTACGTGCGCAACTGACGGAAGCCCTCGACGGCAGCGATGCCCCCGATCTGGTGGTGGGGCCGTCACCGCACGATGTGCACCATGCGCATGAGCTGGTGGGGCGGGCCATCCGCGATGTGCTCGCCGAGCGCGACGACGCACCGGCCTGGTGGATGTGGGCCATCTGGGGCGACCTGCCCTTCCCCACCACCGTCACCACATTCGACGACGCCCGGGCGACAGAGATCGCCGAGGACCTCTCGGCACACGAGGGTGAGATGGCGCGTGCTGATCATCGCGTGCACGTGGACGCCCGGGGCCGCCTCACCGCAATCACCGCTGCCGAGAAGGTGTTCGGGTTCGGCGCGCCCGCCCTGGGCGCCGACCGCGCGGAGGTGGTCACCGAGGTTGCCCGCCGCGATGGCGAGTGGGTGCTCGGCCCCCCGCGGGCACTCGATGCCGCCGCGCCGCTCAGCCGCCCCACATCCCGCGTGGTCACCGCCTGGCTGCAGTCACCAAGCGCCCGTGAACTGGGCGGCGGCCCCTACGACTGACTGCGGCCCTCGCCGGGCAGTATCTCGCCGGCGCGCACGGGCTGCGCGATGACGTTGCCCGGAGGGGCGAGCGGGCACGTCCACCGCGGGTCGTGCGCACATGATGGGTGGTACGCGAAGTTGAAGTCGAGCACCAGATCGCCCTCTGCCGTCACCCCGAGGTCCGCGCCCTTCACCTGATCGAGCAGGTAGCGGCCGCCGCCGTACGTCTCCACACCGCAGGTGGCATCGCGGAATGGGAGAAAGAGGCCACCCCCGTAGCCCTCGAGCCACAGCAGCGTGAGGCAGATCTCGTGACCCTCGCGCTCCGCCACAACGTCGCCGATGGGCGTGAACGTGCCGTCGGGCGCACGGGCACCCTCACCGGTGGCGGGCTCGACCCGGCCCACCAGGCACCACGACGGGTCGTAGGGGAAGAACGGCATGCCCGCAAAGCCCCCACGGGCTTCCTGCGCCAGGGGTGTCTGCGGATGCGTGGCCAACAGCGCATCGCGGCCCTCCCGCCAGGCCGCCCACGAATTGGCGTCAGCACCGCGGCGACGCACCGCGGCGTAGAGATCGGCCACGCGGCGTCGCCAGTCGGCCAGTGCAAGCGAGCCGTCGCTCAGCGTGCGTGCCCGTGATCGTGATGATGGTCGGCGTGATGCGCATGGGCATGGTGCTGCTCGCCCCCCTGCGAGACCGGGTCCACGTGCACGACAACGGTGCCGAGGTGGTCCACCTCATGCCCCAGTTGGTGCTGCACCTCACGGGCAATCTCATGTCCCTCGATGACGGGAAGATCGCCGTCCACCCCGATGTTGATCTCCGCCCACACACGGTGCCCAACCCACCGGGCACGCACCTCGTATACCGCCTGCACGCCGGGCACGGCGGCCGTGGCGGTGCGGAGCGCGTCCACCACCTCGGGCTCGATGCCGTCGAGCATGCGGCTGCCGATGTGGCGCGCGGCGTCCCACACGATCTTCATGATGAGCAGGCCGATGATGAGGCCCATGATGGGATCGGCGAGCGGAAAACCCAGAAGTGCGCCAACCGCGCCTGCCACAACGCCCAAC
>CAIPNN010000115.1 GCA_903866425.1 uncultured Actinomycetes bacterium | reverse complement strand
GCTGTCGCAGATGATGCCCACCACGGTGCCGCGCTCCATCTTCGATGCCACGCGTGCGCAGGTGTGCATGACGGCACCGCTTGAGACACCGGCGAAGATGCCCTGCTCGCTGGCCAGACGCCTGGTCATGACGATGGCGTCCATGTTCTCGACCAGCAGCTTCCTGTCGAGCTGCGTGATGTCGAGGATGGGCGGGATGAAGCCGTCGTCGAGGCTGCGGAGGCCAGAGACGGGGTCGCCCTGCAGCGGCTCGCAGGCGATGATCTGGATGTCGGCGCGGTGCTCCCTGAAGCGGCGCGCGCAGCCCATGAGCGTGCCGCCGGTGCCGAGGCCCGCCACGAACACATCGATCTCGGGGCAGTCGCGGATGATCTCCGACGCCGTGCCCTCGTAGTGAGCGCGTGGGTTGGCCGGGTTGCCGTACTGGAAGAGCATGGGAATGCCCTCCTTCTCAGACAACGCTTTGGCCACCTCAACCGACCCGTTGCTGCCGGTCTCACCCGGGCTCTCGACGATCTCGGCGCCGTAGATCTCAAGCAGGCGGCGGCGCTCTTCGGTGACGTTGTCGGGCATCACCGCGATGAGCTTGTAGCCCCGCACCCGCGAGATCATGGCCAGCGAGATTCCGGTGTTGCCGGAGGTGGGCTCCATGATGGTGTCGCCGGGCTTCAGCACCCCGCGCGCCTCGGCGTCGTCCAGCAGGCTCTTGGCCGTGCGGTCCTTGATGGACCCCGTGGGGTTGTCGCACTCCATCTTGGCGAGGATGCGCACGTCGGGGTTGGGCGAGAGGCCCGACACATCCACCAGCGGCGTGTTGCCGATGGTGGCCACCACGTCGGGAGACACCGAAAGCGTCGGCGCCTCGAGCCCGGTGCGGCTCACTACTGGCCGCCGGCCATGGCAGGGAGAATGAGCAGCGTGTCGTCGTCACCCACCGGGGTGTCAGTCCACTGCATCAGGCGGGCGTCCTCGTCGTTCACGTACACGTTGACGAACTTGTGCAGTTCACCGTCGGCCGTGAGGATCTGGGCGCCGATCGCCGGATGCGCGTCGCACAGGGCGGTGAGCACCTCGCCCACGGTGGCGCCCGAGGCCTCAACCGTGCGCTCGCCGCCTGCGGCAGCGCGCAGCACCGGCGGAATCTTCACCGTGCTCATGCGTGTGACCCCGCGTGGCTGCCCACACCTGCGCACCACGCCTCGTAGTCACGCAGCTGCAGGTCGGCGTTCGGACCGCACGACGGGCAGTCCGGGTCGCGGCGCACCTTCAGCTCGGTGAAGGTCATGCCCAGGGCGTCGTAGATGAGCAGGCGACCCGAGAGGGTGTCGCCGATGTCGAGCAGCACCTTGATGGCCTCGGTGGCCTGGATGTTGCCCATCACGCCGCACAGCACGCCGAGCACGCCGGCCTCACCGCACGAGGGCGCGAGGTCGGGCGGCGGGGGCTCGGGGAACAGGCAGCGGTAGCAGGGGCCGTCGTACGGCTTGAACACCGATGCGTGACCCTCGAAGCGCAGGATGCTTGCGTGCACCAGCGGCGTGTTGGTCATCAGCGACGCGTCGGCAAGCAGGTAGCGCGTGGGGAAGTTGTCGGCACCATCGACGATGACGTCGTACTGCGACACCAGGTCGAGCACGTTGTCGCGGTTGATGCGGAACGGGTGCACGTTCACCTGCACCTCGGGGTTGAGCGCGGCGATGGCCTGCTTGGCGCTCTCGCCCTTGTTCATCCCGACGCGGTCGGTGGTGTGGATGATCTGGCGCTGCAGGTTGCTCTCGTCAACCTCGTCGTCATCCACGAGGCCGATGGTGCCCACGCCGGCCGCGGCCAGGTAGTACGCGGCGGGCGAGCCCAGGCCGCCGGCACCGATGAGCAGGGCCTTGCTGTCGAGCAGCTTCATCTGGCCCTCTTCGCCCACCTCGGGGATGAGGATGTGACGCGAGTAGCGCGAGCGCTGTGCGGCGGTGAGGATGCGCGGCACCTCGACCGGGTGATTGTTCTGCTTCCAGCGTGCAAAGCCACCGGCAAGCGACGAGACGTTGGTGAAGCCCATGTCGGCAAGCGTCTTGGCAGCCAGCAGCGACCGCTGACCCGATGCGCACGACACCAGGATCTCCTGATCGCTGTCGGGTGCGGTGCCGGCCACACGGCTCTCGAGGAACCCGCGCGGGATGTGCACCGCGCCGGGCAGGTGGCCCTGGTCCCATTCGCCCGTCTCACGGACGTCGATGATGAGGGGGCCAGTGCCATCGGCCACGCGGGGCGCGACCTCTGACGGCTCGACCTCGGGGATGACCTCGCGCGCGTTGCCGAGGAGGTCCTGGTAGCTCGGAGACATGCTTCTGAGTGGCCTCGTTCTCGTTTCCCGGTAAATCCAACGGCAATAGTACCAATTCGACTGCCGCCGCCCACGGCGCGTAATGTCACCGACATTCGGGCGGTCGCGCACCATAGCCGCGAAACGCCCGTCGGGTGGGGGTGAACGGAGTGCCGGAACGCATCCTGAAGAGCACGTTCGTCAATCCCGACGCCCGCGTGCGATGTCCGACCGCCGATTGCTGGGGTGATCTGGTGCTGTTTCCCACCGGAGAGGTGGACACGGACGGCATCCCTGCGTTCGCCGACGGCACCCTCTGCCCCCTGTGCATGCGCTCATTCGAGATCGAGCCCGACATCAGCGACCGCGACCTGTACCTGAAGGTGGCGTGGATTCGTGCCAACCCGGGGCAGACCCCGCCCGACCGCATCGAGCCGCCGGAGCCTTCGGCAGCGTGAGCACCGAGCCCGACCTCTTCGGCGATGCCGTGGGCCAGAGCCTGGCCACAGGTGCGCCGCTCGCCGCCCGCATGCGCCCCGCAACACTCGACGAGGTCGTCGGGCATGCCTCGCTGCTCGGGCCCGACGGGTTCCTGCGACGCGCAATCGCTGATGACGCCGTGCCCTCAATGGTGCTGTACGGCCCGCCCGGCAGCGGCAAGACCACCCTGGCCCGCGTGGTGGCGGGCAGTACACGCGCGGTGTTTGAGGAGCTCTCGGCCACCTCGGCCGGCCTGCCCGACGTGCGCGCCGTCATGGCCCGGGCGCGCGACCGGCTGGTGTCGGGCGGACGCACCGTGCTGTTCATCGACGAGATCCACCGCTTCACCAAGAGCCAGCAGGATGCCCTGCTGCCCGCGGTGGAGGAGGGGCTTGTCACGCTCATCGGTGCCACCACGGAGAACCCGTACTACGAGGTGAACGCGGCCCTGGTGTCACGCATGCGCGTGCTCGTGCTCGAGTCGCTCACCGACGCGGAAATCGCCGACCTCATCGCCCGCGCCGTGGACGACCCACGCGGGCTGGCCGGGTCGGTGCCGGTGACGGACGAGGCCCGCGAGGCCATGGTGGCCCGGAGCGGTGGCGATGCACGGTTTGCGCTCAACCTGCTGGAAGCGGCGGCGGGGTTGGCGGGCGACGGGCCCGTGACTGCTCCCATTGTTGAGCGCGCCGGTGGTCGGGCAGTGGTGTACGACAAGGGTGGCGACCAGCACTACAACGTCATCTCCGCCTTCATCAAGAGCATGCGCGGCAGCGACCCCGACGCCGCGCTCTACTGGCTGGCCGTGATGCTGCAAGGCGGCGAGGACCCGAAGTTCATTGCACGCCGCATCATCGTGCTGGCCAGCGAGGACATCGGCAACGCCGACCCCCGGGCCATCGAGGTGGCCGTCGCCGTGGCCCGCGCCGTGGAATTCGTCGGCATGCCCGAGGCACGCATCAACCTGGCGCAGGCGGTGACCTACATGGCGCTGGCACCCAAGGGCAATTCGTCGTACCAGGGCATCAACGCCGCCATGGCGCTGGTGGAGGCTGAGGGCGCCAAGGCACCGCCGCTGGCGCTCCGCGATGCCAGCGGCACCAACAAGCGCAACCTGGGGCACGGCACCGGGTATGTAAACCCGCACGGGGTGGATGGCCGCGTCACCGGCGACTCGTGCATGCCCGAGGGCATGGAACACATCACGTTCTTCGAGCCCGGTGATGTGGGCACCGAGGCCGCATACTGGGCACGCCT
>CAIPNN010000114.1 GCA_903866425.1 uncultured Actinomycetes bacterium | reverse complement strand
TGGCCCAGGACTTCAACAGCCGGTAC
This sequence comes from uncultured Actinomycetes bacterium, assembly GCA_903866425.1. Classification (GTDB taxonomy): domain Bacteria; phylum Actinomycetota; class Thermoleophilia; order Miltoncostaeales; family Miltoncostaeaceae; genus SYFI01. Next base: position 12,999 of record CAIPNN010000114.1, on the reverse strand, counting down.
CCGACCGTTGATGGTCAGGGCAACTTTGGCTCGCAGGAGTTCTCGGCGGCCGCAATGCGGTACACCGAAGCCCGTCTCTCGAAGTACGCAACGGAGATGCTGCGCGACATCGACGAGAACACGGTGGACACCACCGCGACCTACGACGACCGCCGGCGCGAGCCCACGGTGCTGCCGAGCCGCGTGCCCAACCTCCTGGTGAACGGGTCGGCGGGCATCGCCGTGGGTATGGCCACCAACATCCCGCCGCACAACCTGGGCGAGGTCATCGACGCGTGTCTCGCGATGATCGACAACCCCGAGATCGACGTCGACGGGCTCATGCAGCACGTGAAGGCGCCCGACTTCCCGACCGCCGGCCAGATCGTGGGCATGACGGGCGTGCGCGAGGCCTACCGCACCGGGCGCGGGCGCGTGGTGGTACGTGGGCTTGCGCACAACGAGCCGCTCAAGCACGGCCGCAACGCGATTGTGTTCACCGAGCTTCCGTACCAGGTGAACAAGTCGGACATGCTGCGCAAGATGGCCGACCTGGCCAACGACGGCGTGCTGAAAGAGATCGCGGACCTGCGCGACGAGAGCGGGCGAGACGGCATCCGCGTGGTGGTCGAGCTGCGCCGCGATGCGGTGCCGAAGGTGGTGCTGAACAAGCTCTACAAGCACACCCAGGCGCAGACCACCTTTGGCGTCAACGCGATCGCGCTGGTGGAAGGCGTGCCGCGCACGCTGTCGCTGCGCGACTTCATTCGTCACTACCTCGACCACCAGCGCGACGTCATCCGCCGCCGCTCGCGCTTCCGTCTTGAGCGCGCAGAGACCCGGGCCCACGTGCTCGAGGGCCTGCTCATCGCCCTCAAGGACATCGACGCGGTCATCGCGCTCATCCGCCGGGCGGCCGACCCGGAAGAGGCCCGCAATGGCCTGATGAGCGAGTTCAGCCTCACCGAGCTGCAGGCCCGCGCAATTCTCGACCTGCGACTGCAGCGGCTTACGCAGCTGGAGGCCGGGAAGATCCAGGCCGAGTACGACGAGCTGCAGGCCGAGATCGCCGAACTGCGCGCCATCCTCGGTGACGAGGCCCGCGTGTACCAGGTGATCCGCGACGAACTCAGCGAGGTGCGCGGCAAGTACGCCGACGAGCGTCGCACGGAGATCATCCCGGCCGAGGGCGAGATCGACCTCGAAGACCTTATTGCCGAAGAGGAGATGGTCATCTCCATCACCTCGGGCGGCTACATCAAGCGCCTGCCGGTTACCACCTACCGTGCGCAGCGACGCGGCGGCAAGGGCCTGCGCGGCGCGAAGCTGAAGGACGAGGACCGGGTGGACCACCTGTTCATCGCCTCCACGCACGACTACCTGTTGTTCTTCACCAACCAGGGCCGCGTGTATCGCCAGAAGGTGCACGAGATCCCGCAGGCTGCCCGCGACGCGCGCGGCCGCCACATCGCAAACGTGCTCGCGCTGCTGCCGGATGAGGAAATCCGCCAGGTGTTCAACACGCGCGACTACGGCGAGGGCAAGTACCTGGTGCTCGCCACCAAGCAGGGCATGGTGAAGAAGACCGAGTTCACCGCCTACAACACGGTGTTGAAGGAGGCGGGCATCATCGCGATCCGCCTCTCCGACGACGACGAATTGGTGGGCGTGCAGCTCACCAACGGCGACGCCGACCTGCTCATCGTGTCGGCCCGCGGCCAGGCCGCGCGCTTTGACGAGGAGAAGGTGCGCGCCACTGGCCGTGGCACGCAGGGCGTTCGCGCGATGAACCTCGATGACGGCGACCGCGTGCTGGCAATCGGCGTGGCCGACGACGAGTGCGACCTGCTGGTGGTCACCGGAAATGGTTACGGCAAGCGCACCGCGCTCACCGAGTACCCGAGCAAGGGTCGTCCCACCAAGGGCGTGCGCACCATCAAGGTGAGCGACAAGAAGGGCGAGCTCATCACCGCACGCATCGTGCGCAGTGGGCAGAACCTGCTCTTGGTGTCGAAGAACGGCCAGGTCATCCGCATCGAGGTCGACTCGGTGAAGCGCATGGGCCGCAGCACCGAAGGTGTTCGCCTGATGGACGTGGGCGACGAGGACCAGGTGGTGACGTGTGCCCCGGTGGACGAGTCGGATGAGCCGGTTGGCGACGAGGTCGAGGGCGGCATCGACACCGAGGCGCCCGACGGCACCGACGCAGACGCGGGCGAGACCGCCGACGCGGCTGAGGCCGACGACGCCCCGGACGACGCCGGGACCGACGAGGAGTAGCTAGGGGCCGGCGGGCTCGGCGATGGCGACGATGCCATCGCCCTGCCCGGCGGCACCGAGTGCCCACTCAACGGGGTAGAGGGCCACGCGCACCGGAAGCGCGTCGCTCCATCCCCGCTGGCGATCTCCACCGGCCGTACGGGCGTCGATGGATCCCGGCAGCACGCCCAGCAGTGGCGCGGTGCGCATTGACGTGACGTGAAAGCCGCCGAGGCTGAGCACCCACAGCAGCGACTCGCGGGTGTAGTGCAGGAGGTGCCGGGGCAGTTCGAGGCCATCCCAGGCGCTGCCGGTGACCTTGCGCGCGACGGAGTCGAGGTTTGGCACACCGACGATGAGACGCCCCGTTGGCGCGATGATGCTGCGAAGCCGCTGCAGCAGCGCGATGGGATCAGCCACATGCTCGAGCACCTGGCTCATGCGGATGACGTCGTATGGCCCGGCGGGGATGAGCTCGTTGTCGAGCGCATCGTCGAGCGACCCGGCAACGACGCCCTCGGTCCCCCGGCCCTCGGCTACCACCACCGCCCGAAGCGATGGCTCCACGCCCCAGGCGTCGTGTCCAGCCGCGCGAAATGCGGCAACAGCCGTGCCGGTGCCGGCGCCCACATCAAGAATGCGCGACCTCGGGGCAACCGGGCCACCGGTGTCGGCCTCAGGCACGGCACGACCCAGGATGCGGCCCAGTCGCCGCGCTCCCGGCCGCGCTGCGCGACGCAGCGCAGCCCCCGACGCCCGCGCCGTGAGCGATGGCTGATCGCCGTGCTGGGGGTATTCGTCGGGGTACCAGGCGCCCGGATCGTCGGGCCACGGATCGGTGCGGGCGAGCCGGCATGAGGTGCACTCGACCACCCGGAACTCGCCCGGCGTCCCCCGGCGGTGGTCGCGTGCGGTGAGGATCTCGCGGCCCCCGGTGGTGCCGCAGATGGGGCACGCGGATGGGTGCGTTCCGTCAGGTGCGGCGATGGGCGTGGCTGGGCTCTCGGAGGTCACACGGTGGAGGATACGAAACCGGTAGCCTTCCCGGATCGTGAGCCGCCTTCCAGACCCCAAGGACATCCTCCCGCACCGGGAGCCGTTCCTCTTCGTTGACGAGATCGTCGAGCTTGTGCCCGGCGAGTCGGCGCGTACCCGCTGGACCCTCGACCCGGCCACCCCGTTTCTTGAGGGGCACTTTCCCGGGGAGCCCATCATGCCCGGGGTCATCATCGTCGAAGCCCTGGCCCAGACGGGTGCGCTTGCCGCCCTGTCGCTCCCGGAGAGCCGCGACAAGCTCGCGCTGTTTGCAGGAATCGACAAGGTGAAGTTCCGCCGACCCGTGCGCCCCGGTGACGTGCTCGACATGTCCACACGGGTGACGCGCCAGCGCGGCCCGATCGGCGAAGCCGAGGCCGAGGCACGCGTTGGCGACGAGGTGGCCTGCACGGCCATCCTCAAGTTCGCCATCGTTGATCGCGAAGGGGTGGCCTGAGCGTGCTGGCTCTGGCGGGGAAGCATCATCCCCGCGCGCGTCTCACCGGCGTGGCGTCGTACCTGCCCGAGCGCGTGTTGACCAACGCGGAGCTCACCGAGATCGTCGACACCACCGACGAGTGGATCCGCGAGCGCACCGGCATTCGCGAGCGGCGTATCGCCGCCGACGATCAGGCCACGTCTGATCTGGCCGTGGCTGCCGGCGAGGCAGTGCTCCGCAGCACCCGCACGAGCGCGTCGGATGTCGACCTGGTGATCGTGGCGACCACCACGCCCGACCACATCTTCCCGCCCACGGCGACGCTTGTGGCTGAGCGCCTGGGAGCAACCGCGGCTGCCGCCGTTGACATGAATGCGGTGTGCAGCGGGTTCGTGTATGCGTTCGCCCATGCGACGGCGATGGTGGAAGCCGGATTCGCCCGCAAGGTGCTGGTGATCGGCGCCGAGACCCTGTCGCGCATCGTCAACTGGGACGACCGATCCACATGTGTGCTGTTTGCCGACGGCGCCGGAGCAGCGCTCCTGGAAGCCGACGACGAGGGCGCACAGGGCGACGGCGTCATTGGGTTCGAACTGGGTGCGGATGGCTCGGGCAAGGACATCCTGTGCATCCCCGCCGGCGGATCGCGCATGCCGTCGAGCACGGAGGGTGTCACCCACGAGGATCTCTGCATCCAGATGCAGGGGCGTGAGGTGTTCCGTTTCGCCACGCGCATCATGATCGACTCGGCCACGCGCCTTCTCGAGGCCGCCGGCCTTACGGTTGACGACGTCGACCTGCTGGTGGCGCACCAGGCAAATGAGCGCATTCTCGACCACGCCGTCGAGAAGCTGGAGATTCCCCGGGAGAAGGTTGTGATGAACCTCGATCGCTACGGCAACACCTCATCAGCCTCCATCCCCATCGCCCTGGCCGAGGCCGCGGAACGCGGACAGGTGGCCCCTGGTGATCTGGTGCTGATGGTGGGCTTTGGCGCGGGCCTCACGTGGGGTGCCGCGCTCGTGCGCTGGGAGCCGCGCGCATGATCGCGCTGCTCTTTCCGGGACAGGGCGCCCAGCAGGTGGGCATGGGCCGCGAGCTGTGCGACGCCTTTCCGGTGGCCGCCGAGACCTTCGCCGAGGCCAATGACGCCCTCGGCTACGACATCACCAACATCATCTTCGAGGGCCCAGAGGACGATCTGGTGCGCACCGACGTGTGCCAGCCCGCGATTCTCACCATGAGCACCGCATGTTGGCGCGTCGCGCGTGACCACGGCCTTGCCGGCGACATGGCGCTGGGTCACTCGCTGGGCGAGTACTCGGCGCTGGTTGCCTGTGGAGCCATCGAGTTCGGCGAGGCGCTTCGCCTGGTGGGCGAGCGCGGCGCGGCCATGCAGGCCGCGGGCGAGGAGCGCCCCGGCACCATGGCGGCCATCCTCGGGCAGCCGGATGACGACGTGCAGGCACTGTGCGATGAGGCCGGCGACGTGTGGCCCGCCAACTACAACTGCCCCGGCCAGGTTGTGGCGTCGGGAAGCATGGAGGGCATCGCCCGCCTGCTGGAGATCACCACCGAGCGTGGCGTGAAGGCCACGCAGCTCAAGGTGGGGGGCGCATTCCACAGCCCGCTCATGGCGCCGGCGAGCGACCGCCTGGCCCCGGCCCTGGAGGCATGGGACCCGAAGCCCCCGTCGATGCAGTTTCTCTCCACCACCACCGCGCAGGTGGAGCCCGAGGGCCGTATGCGCCCTGTGCTGCTCGATCAGCTCACGTCGCCGGTGCGGTTTGGCCAGGCCGTCGAGGCCGCCATCGCCATGGGCGCCGACACATTTGTTGAACTCGGCCCCGGCCGCGTGCTCTCGGGCCTCGTCAAGCGCATCAAGCGCGACGCATCGCTGCACCAGGTGTCGGGCCCCGACGACCTGGCAGGCATTGCGGAGGTGATGGCATGAGCACCGTGCTGGTGACGGGTGCGAGCCGGGGCATCGGCGCCGCCTGCGCCATTGCGCTTGCGGGCGCCGGGTTCGACGTGGGCATTGGTTACGTCAACGACGAGGCGGGTGCCAAGGCCACCGCCACCGCTGTTGAGGCCACGGGCCGGAAGGCGCACATCGTGCAGGGCGACATCGCCGATGCCGCCGCCGCCGAATCTGTGGTGAATGCCACCGAAGAGGCGCTGGGGCCACTCGACGCCCTGGTGCTGAACGCCGGCATCACCCGCGATGGCCTGATGATGCGCATGAGTGACGACGACTGGGACGCGGTCATCCGCACCAACCTGTCGGGCTCGTTCTTCACCGCACGCGCGGCACTGCGCGGCATGATGAAGCGCCGGGCTGGCAGCATCGTGGCCGTCTCGAGTGTGGTGGGCATGATGGGGAATGCAGGGCAGGCCAATTACGCGGCTGCCAAGGCAGGCGTGATCGGGCTCACCAAGAGCCTGGCGAAGGAAGCCGGGGGCAGGGGCGTGCGCGCCAATGCCGTGGCACCCGGATACATCACCACCGACATGACCGCTGGGCTGTCAGACGACGTGCGCGACACACTGCTGTCGCACACGCCGCTCGGGCGGCTCGGAACACCTGAGGACGTTGCGTCACTCGTGACGTTCCTCTGCACGGACGCGGCTGCGTTCATCACCGGAACCGTTATTCCGGTTGATGGCGGCCTCGCGATGTAGGAGAGAAGGATGAGCAGGCTCATCAACGCAAAGGGACTCCGCCGGGTGGCCGTCACGGGCATCGGTGTGGTGAGCCCATTCGGCATCGGTCGCGAGGCCGCCTGGAAGGGCGCCATCGCCGGTGAGTCGACGGCCAAGACCATCACCAGCTTCGACTACCAGGACTGCGAGACCCACTTCGCGTGTGAGGTACCGGGCTTTGAGCCCACGGACTTCCTCGACAAGCGCACCGCGCGCCGCATGGACCGCTTCTCGCAGCTGGCCGTGGCGGCAAGCCGACTGGCGCTCGACGACAGCGGCGTAGAGGGCACCGTCGCCCCCGACCGCGTGGGCGTGATGATCGGCTCCGGCATCGGCGGTATCGAGACCTTCTACCAGCAGGTGGTCATCTGTCGTGACCGCGGTGCTGATCGCGTGAGCCCGCTGTTCATCCCCATGATCATCGCCAACATGGCGGCTGCACAGGCGTCGATGGAGCTGGGCTTCCAGGGTCCGCTCTCATGTGCCACCACCGCCTGTGCGTCGGCCAACCACGCCATCGGCGATGCCTTCGACCAGATCCGCCTGGGTCGTGCCGATGTGATGCTGGCCGGTGGGTCCGAGGCCGCGGTCACCTACGTCGGCATTGTCGGCTTCAACGCCATGCGTGCGCTGTCCACCCGCAACGACGACCCGGGGACGGCCAGTCGTCCGTTCGACCTCGGCCGCGATGGCTTTGTGATGGGCGAGGCAGGCGCCGTTCTGGTGCTTGAGGAGTGGGAGCGCGCTGAGGCCCGCGGGGCCGAGATCATCGCCGAGATGGTGGGCTATGGCCTGTCGGGTGACGCCCACCACATCACCGAGCCCGACCCAACCGGCAAGGGCCCCGCCGCCGCCATGACCATGGCGCTGGCCGATGCCGATCTCGACGCCGATGACATCGATTACGTCAACGCACACGGTACGTCGACCCCGGTGGGCGACCCGTCGGAGATCCGCGTCATCAAGCTGGCCTTGGGCGAGGAGAAGGCTGCGCGCACGATGGTGAGCAGCACCAAGTCGATGCATGCGCACACCCTGGGCGCCGCAGGCGCGCTGGAGGGCGGTCTCACTGCCTTGGCGCTGCAGAAGGGCATCGTGCCGCCCACCATCAACCTGCACGACCTCGACCCCGACTGCGCCGGTGTTGATCACGTGGCCAACGAGGCCCGCAAGGCCGACATCAAGGTGGCGCTGTCGAACGTGTTCGGCTTCGGTGGTCACAACGCCACGCTGGCCTTCATGCGCGCGGGAGCGCGTTGAGCGAGGCGCGACCCCACCATCCCCCGATGGGGCGGCTGTCGGCCGCCACCACGTTCATCCGGGAGATCTGGTTCAGGTTCACCAACCGGGTCTACGGCCCCGGCACCAAGACCCGCCCGTGGACGTGGATCGGCGATGAACGCATCGCCATCGGCAGCATTCCCACGCCCGCGAGCCTGCTGGTGCTGCAGCGCGAGGGCGTGACCCACGTGGTGAACTGCCGCGCGCACCTGCAGACCAAGTTCAGCCAGGACCTGTCGGCCGAGAAGCAGGCCTTCGGTGCGACGCACGTGGTGGCAGCACCCATGTGGGACCACGGCCGGCACCAGCCGCCCACCAAGTGGGGTGAGGCTGCCGAGACCGCCGCGGGCTGGCTCGACGCCGATCCGCACGCCCGGGTGCTCATTCACTGCCAGCGCGGTCGCCGCCGCTCGATGATGGTGGCCTACGCCGTGCTGCGGCTGCGCGGCCGTTCACCCGAGGTGGCGTCGAAAGACCTGCTCATGCACCGCCACGAGGGGCGCATCGTGCCCGCCTACCGCAAGGCAGTGGAGGAGTGGATTTCCGTGCGCACCCCCGCGCCGCATGGCAATATCGACAAGGGATGAGTCGCGTGGGCCGCAACATCAACGTCTCTTTTGAGCGCCTCCGGCACCTCGGGCACCGGCAGGACCGCCCACGCCGTATCGCATCTGATGCCGGCACGTGCCCCAAGTGCGACAGCCACTACTCGGCCGACGAGATGCGCCGCAACATGCGCGTGTGCCCTGCCTGCGGACACCACTTCGCCGTCACGGCCCGCGAGCGGCTTGAGCAGCTGGGTGAGCCCGGTGGCTACACCGAACTCTGGCCCGATCTCCGTGCTGCCGACCCCCTGCAGTTCACCGATCTCAAGCCCTACGTCGAGCGCATTCGCGATGCCGAGAGCAGCACCGGCATGGGCGAGGCCATCGTGTGTGCCGAACTCGAGATCCGCCACGTTCCATGCGTGGCCGCCATCATGGACTTCTCGTTCATGGGTGGCTCGATGGGTGCCGTGGTGGGCGAGAAGTTCGCACGGGCGTGCGAGTACGCCGCGCAGAAGGGCGTGCCCTTCGTGGTGTTGTCGTCATCCGGTGGCGCCCGCATGCAGGAGGGCACGCTGGCCCTCATGCAGATGGCAAAGACGGTCATCGCGCTCGACGCCCTTGCCGACGCCCGTGTGCCGGTCATCGTGATTCTTGCGCACCCCACCACCGGTGGCGTGTGGGCGTCGTTCGCATCGCTTGGTGATGTCACCTACGCCGAGCCCGGTGCCCTCATCGCCTTCAGCGGCCCCCGCGTGATCGAGGAGACCACCCGTGAGGTGCTGCCGTCCGACTTCGGCCGCGCCGAGCGCCAGTTGGCCAACGGCCAGGTGGACGCCGTGGTTGATCGCCGCGAGCTGGCGGCGCGCATCGGTCGCGTGCTGGCAATTCTCGCACCGCCGCCTGGTCAGGCTGCCCAGGGCGGGGGCTCACTGCAGTGGGCACAGGACGCCGCAGGTGGCGTGGGTCGTGCCGCCCAGTCGTTCCCCGAGGCAGCGCGCAAGGCCATCAACAAGATCCTGCCTTCGAGCGGTGACGACACGGAGGGTGGCAAGTGAGCAAGCCTGACGGCCCCGGCTTCGTGCGTCGTGTCACCGGCAAGCTGGGCCGCGCGCCCGAGCCCCAGGTTGACGAGGACCTCTGGGCAAGCATTCAGCTGGCGCGCCACGCCGAGCGTCCCTACACGCTCGACTACATCAACCGCATCTGCTCAGACTTCGAGGAGATGCACGGCGACCGCCTGTTTGGCGACGACCCCGCAATGGTGGCCGGCTTCGGGCGCTTCAACGGGCGCCCCGTGGCGATTGTGGGCCAGCAGAAGGGCCGCGACACCAACGAGCGCACCTACCGCAACTTCGGCATGGCGAGCCCCGAGGGGTATCGCAAGTCGATGCGCGTGATGGAGATCGCCAACCGCCTGGGTATCCCGGTCATCACCCTCATCGACACCCCGGGTGCATTCCCCGGCGCCAGCGCGGAGGAGCGCGGTCAGGGTGGTGCCATCAGCCGCAGCATGCAGCTGATGTGGCGCCTCGATGTGCCGGTGATCGCCGTGGTCATCGGCGAGGGGTCGTCGGGTGGCGCACTCGGGCTCGGCATCGCGGACAAGGTGCTGATGCTCGAGAACAGCACCTACTCGGTCATCAGCCCCGAGGGTGCGTCGGCCATTCTGTGGCGCGACGCCTCGCAGGCCAAGCAGGCGGCACAGGCGTTCAAGCCCACTGCGGCCAACTGTTACCGCTGGGGCGTGGCCGACGCCGTGGTCCCCGAGCCGGCTGGCGGGGCCCACACCGACTACGACCAGGCCGCCGCCATTCTCGGTCAGTACCTGGAGCGCACGCTCGTTGAGCTTGAGGCCCTCACGCCCGCTGAGCGCCGCACCGCCCGCCGCGATCGCTTCCGCAGGCTCGGCCCCCTTCGCGATCCCGAGAACGGCATGGCGATGGTGTCGGGCCGCGACACCCCGCCGCCGGGCTGACCATGTCGGAGGGGCGGTTCGACGCCACGCGTCTTGTGCCGATCGACGACCCTCTTGCGCTGGCGCGTGCGCTGCCACCCGGCGAGCCGGCAGACCCGTGGCCGCAGGTGCGCGACGCCCTCGACGAGGCCCGCGGGTCGCTGCCCGATCAGGAGTTCGACGCCATCGTGGCATCGGTGCGACGGGTCATCGCGCCGCTGATGGAGGGCCGTCCGCCCGAATGGCCCCCGCCGGGCGCTGCAGGCGGCGGTGCGCTCAGCGAACCCGCAGCAGCGGTGGTGCGCGATGTGCGTGCCACGCTGTGCCTGTCGGCCCGGCATGGTGGCCCCGGCAGCGCGCGGGCGCTCGCAATGCTCGGGCGCAGGCTCGAAACCCATCTCGACGACCTGGTCGCCGGTCACGACATCTAGCTGGGGCGCAGCACCAGCAGTCCCGGCGCGGGCTCGAACAGCACGTGGTGGAACGTCCCGAGTGGCTCGCCGTCGGCCTGCAGGGCCACGCCCTCCTCGCTCTCCATCGAGATACGGGCGGACGACACGCCATGCGCGAGCCGCGACGAGTCGAGGTGCCATGCACCGGTGAGCGCGCCGGTGGCCGCGATCGCCGGTCCGGTCACGCTGTGTGTGGCGGTCCCCACCCATCCGAGCACGCCCTCGCGACCGGCATCGGGAATGAGGTCGAAGGCCCGCTGCCCGAAGTAGGCGTAGGGGCGCGAGCAGGCAACGCTCAGCGACGACAGGCGAAATGGCGTGCCGCCATCAATGCTCACCTGAATGCCCTGCGACCGCCGGTTGCGAACGGTGGCCATTGCGATGGCTCCGGCGAACCACGCCTGGCCGATGCGCCGCTTCATGCGCGGATGCCGCTCGACGGTCACCGCGGCGTCGGCCTCCACGCCGGCGCTCGCGTTGACGATGAAGAACCGCGCCTCCCCATCAGCCACCAGGCGTCCGATGGTCACCGGTGCCTGCGGCGCGCCGGCCCGGATGGCCGTGGCGAGGTCGCGGATGGCCTGCTCGCAGTCCTTTGGCCAGCCGAGCGTGCGGGCGAACACATTGGTGCTGCCCGCAGGGATGGGTGCGAGCGCCGCGCCGGTATTGATGAGCGCCCCAGCGGCTTCTGCGGCAGTGCCGTCGCCGCCCATGGTCACCACGGTGAGCGCCCCGTGCCCCTCCCATGCCAGGCGCGCCAGTTCGCCCGCGTGTCCGCGTTCCTGGGTCGTGAGGACCACCGTCAGGCCGAGCGGTCCGAGCAGGCGTTCGGCCATTTCCACGAGCCCCGGGTGGGCGGCCGTGGATGCCGGGTTCACCAGCATTGCGATGGGGCGGTCAGTCACCGCTGAGGCGTCAGTCATCACCCTCGAACAGGGTGAGTTCAAGGCGGGCCAGCCACGCAGCCACCAGAAGGTCGACCACGTCGGCGCGCTCCAGCTGGGGCACGTGGGCGGCTTCAGGCACCACGGCCATGTCGGCATTTGGCAGGCCGTCGGCCAGTTCTTCCGACAACCACACGGGTACCAGTGGGTCGGACTCACCGGCGATGACCAGCGCGGGCGCGGTGATGTCGCCCAGCAGGTTGCGCACGTCGTGGTCGCGGGCGGAGAGATAGTCGGCCATCAGGGCCTCGGGGCCCATTGACTCAACCGACGCGATACCGCGGCGGATGAGCTCGGGCTCATGGTGAAACCACGACTGCTCCACCAGCCGGGTGCATTCGGCATGGAAGTCGTCGTCAATGCGCGCGATCGTCTCATGCGGCACGGGCAGTCGTGCGCCAGTGCTCACCAGGATGAGCCCCATCACCAGATCGGGGCGCAGCAGGGCCACCTCGAGCGCCACGGCGCCACCCAGCGAGTGGCCCACCATCACGAGCGGGCCGGGGATCTCCTCCACCTCGGCAATCACCCACTGGGCCATCTCCACCGCGCCCTGCAGCGGCTGGCCGTCGGGGTGGCCGGGGAGCGCCACGGCAAGCGCGCCCTCAAAGCGCGCGAGCTGCGGACCCCACGACGCGGGTGTGCGCCCGGCCCCGTGGATGAACACGGGGCGGGGCGATTCGATCTCGATTTCTTCTGGTTCGTCGGACACCCGCGGGATGGTACGCCGCTGGTAGCCTCGACGGTCGTGGCAGAGCTCCTCATCGCCGTTGACTTCGACGGCACCATCACCATGCACGACACCCTTCATGTGATCGTGGACGCCCACGGGCGCCCCGGCGTGTGGGACGAGCTGGAACCCGCGCTGCGCGCGGGCGAGATCACGGTGGAGCAGGCAATGGAGCAGCAGTTCGCCACGGTCACCGCACCGCACGACGAGGTGATCGATCTGGTGCTGGCGCACGCCGGTACGCGCGATGGATTTCCCGAACTGGTGCGGTGGGCGGAAGACACCGAGAACCGCCTCGTGGTGATGAGTGCGGGATTCCGGTGCGTCATCGACGAGGTGCTCGACGGCCTCGGTGTGGGGCATCTCGAGGTCGTTGCCAACGATGCCGTGTTTACACATGACGGCTGCACGCTCGTATGGAGTGAAGACCGCGGCGATACGTGCCAGTTGTGCGGTCGCAAGTGCAAGCGCCATGCGATCAACGAGCGTTTCGACGGCGAGCGGCTTGTGTACGTGGGCGATGGCATCAGCGACCGCTGCGCGTCGCTGCTTGCCGACGTGGTGTTCGCCCGGGATGGCCTGGCCGAGTGGCTCGACGCGCAGGGCGTCGGGTACATCCCGTACGGCGACTTCCACGATGTGCTGCGATGGTTGAAGAACGATCCCGACGTGGCG
>CAIPNN010000113.1 GCA_903866425.1 uncultured Actinomycetes bacterium | reverse complement strand
GGCAATCTGGCTGCGCTCAATGCTCGGGTTGTGCTCAACCGACAGTTCCAGCTCGACGGTTGACGACTCGGCACTCGGTCCAAGGACGCGCTCAAGCTTCTGCATGCGCTTCTCCGCATGCGCCTCAAGCGCATCGGTGACCGGAAGGTTCCTGCCCCTGACATGGAGTTCCATGCCGCACCCCTTTCGGGCGTCGATCTCCGTCAACCGACTCTAGTCCCCATCCCCGCGAGCACCACCCGGGCGGTTACGACGGCGCCCACCCGCGCCGATCCCGCGGCCCTGAGGGTCCGTGCAGCAGCGGTGATCGTCGATCCGGTGGTGAGCACGTCGTCCACCAGTACGGCCTGGTGCGGCACCCGGCCCTGCGCGACGAACGCCCCCTGCACCTGGCCCAGACGGGCACCACGCGATGCCCCCCGCTGCTGGCGGCCGCCATCGGGCCGCGTCAGCACGCCCCGCATGGGCAGCCCCCATTCGCGCGCCAGGTGCGATGCGAGCAGTTCAGCCTGGTTGAACCCGCGCTCCCGCCGGCGGGCAGGTGACTGCGGGATGGGCACGAGCACCGAACCCGCTGCGGGCGGGGGAATGCGCTGCACCATCAGTTGCGCGAGCGGCTCGGCCAAGCCGGTGCGACGGGAATCCTTGAGCGCCGAGATGACCCCGGCCACCACGGAGTCGTAGGGCATGGCATACCGCGCCCATGTGACGCCCGGCGGACATTCGGCACACGTCGGCGTGCGGTGCGGCCACGGATGCGCGCACCGCTCGCACCGCACGTCGTGCGGCACCGGCATCGCGCGCTCGCACTGCGCACACAGCGCGCCCCCCGGCATGCCACACACTGCACAGGCGGACGGAATGGCCAGGTCGAGCAGGGCGGTGGCAAGGCGGGCGAGCGGCACAGCGGCAGCATCGCGCCGTCAGCCGTGACCGGATGCAGCCGTACGGTGCCGGAAATGCCGCGTTCCGGTGACGTCCGCGCTACCTTTCACGGGAAGCGGGACTTGCAGTCCCGGATGTCAACACACAGGAGCAGCACCGTCTCAACCGAGAAGGAACAGGCGATCGAGTTCGAGGGTGAGGTCACCGAGGCCCTCCCCAACACGTTCTTCCGCGTCGAGCTTGACGGCGGGCACGTGGTGCTCGCGAAGCTCGCCGGGCGCATGCGCCGCAACTACATCCGCGTGAACCCCGGCGACCGCGTCAAGGTGGAGGTCTCCCCCTACGACCTCACCCGCGGACGCATCACCTACCGCCTGAAGTAACCAGGCGGCAGCGCCCCCTACTCGGCCGTGGCTGCAGTCCAGGCGGCGGCCAGTGAGCGCTCATACGGTGCGCGATGCACACCCTGCTCGGTCACGATGGCGGTGACCAGGCGGGCGGGTGTGCGGTCGAATGCCGGATTGGCCACCGGCGCACCCGTCGGCGACGCCTGACGGCCGAACAGCGACAGCGCGCGCACCTCGTCGGGGTCGCGCTCCTCAACCGGAATGTCGGCAGCGCTGGCCATTGAGAGGTCGAGCGTGGAGGTGGGCGCGGCCACGATGAATGGGATGCCGTGCTCGCGCGCGAGGATCGCCACACCGTAGGTGCCGATCTTGTTCACCACGTCGCCGTTGGCTGCGATGCGGTCGGCGCCCACCACCACGTGGGTCACCCGCCCCTCGGCCATCATCATGGCCGCCATGTTGTCGCTGATGAGCGTGTAGGGAATGCCCTCCTCCTGCAATTCCCATGCGGTCAGGCGTGACCCCTGCAGCAGCGGGCGGGTCTCGTCGACGAACACGCTCACCGACGGGTCTGCCTCGAACGCCGCGCGCACAACGCCGAGCGCCGTGCCGTAGCCCCCCGTGGCCAGTGCACCCGCGTTGCAGTGGGTGAGAATCCGCGCGCCGCGAGTCATGAGCGCCAGCGAGTGCTGGCCCATCGCCTTGCAGCGATCAACCTCGTCCTCGTGAATGCGCCGTGCCACGGCCGCCAACTCGGCAGCGATCTCGGTGGGGGTGCCCTCGTGGTCGGCAACGATGCCGGCCATCTGGTCAACCGCCCATGCCAGGTTCACGGCCGTGGGCCGTGCCTCGCGGAGCGCCGGAATGGCGCGGGCCATCTCGGCATCAAATGCCGCGCGCGAATCCGTACCAACAGCGGCGTTGTGCGCGGCAAGTGCCACGCCCATGGCCCCGGCCACGCCGATGGCGGGTGCACCGCGCACCACCATCGTCTTGATGCCATCCACCACGCCCGACCAGCCGTCGTAGCGGATGTGTGTGACCTCGCCGGGAAGGCGGGTCTGGTCGAGCATCACCACCGCGCCGTCCTCCAGCGCGAGGATGTCGAGGGGGGCCAGGCCGTGCGGGGGACTCATCGAGTTCCCCGCACGGCGGCCACGCCCCGGTACCGCAGGTGGATCAGGTGCCCTGGTCCCACGAGGCCAGGTACTTCTCCTGCTCCGCCGTGAGCGTGTCGATCTCGACGCCCATGGTGTACAGCTTGAGACGCGCGATCTCGGCGTCGATGTCCTCAGGCACCGTGTACACGGTGTTGTCGAGCGAGGCGTGGTTCTTCGCCATGTGCTCGGCCGAGAGGGCCTGGTTGGCGAAGCTCATGTCCATCACGGCGGCCGGGTGACCCTCGGCTGCCGACAGGTTGAGCAGGCGACCCTCGGCGAGGAGGTACACCTTGCGGCCGTTGCGCAGCGCGTACTCCTGCACGAACGGACGCACCTCGCGCACACCGTCAGCGAGCTCGTCGAGACCGGGAATGTCGATCTCCACATTGAAGTGACCGGTGTTGGCGATGATCGCCCCGTCCTTCATGTGCTCGAAGTGCTCACGACGCAGCACGTGGATGTTGCCGGTGGCGGTGATGAAGACGTCGCCCTCCTTGGCCGCGTCAGCGACCGGGAGCACCTCAAAGCCGTCCATGACGGCCTCGAGTGCGGCAAGCGGGTCGATCTCGACCACGATCACGTGGGCACCCATGCCCTTGAGGCGCGATGCCAGACCGCGACCACACCAGCCGTATCCACCCACCACGCACTTGCGGCCGGCGATGAGGATGTTGGTGGCGCGCAGCAGACCGTCCAGCGTTGACTGGCCGGTGCCGTAGCGGTTGTCGAACATGTGCTTCGTGTTCGCGTCGTTCACCGCGACCACGGGGAAGGCCAGCTTGCCCTCGGCCTCGAGGGCCTTCAGGCGGATGACGCCCGTGGTGGTCTCCTCGGTACCGCCGATGATGCCGTCAAGCATCTCGCGGCGGTCGCCGTGCAGCACGCCGATCACGTCGGCACCGTCGTCCATCGTGATGTGCGGTGCGTGGTCAATGGCAGCGGTGAGGTGCTCGTAGTACGTCGCGTCATCCTCGCCCTTGATGGCGTAGGTGGCGATGCCGTACTCCTGCACCAGCGCTGCGGCCACGTCGTCCTGCGTGGACAGCGGGTTGGATGCCACGAGCACCACGTCAGCGCCGCCAGCCTTGAGCGTGCGGGCCAGGTTTGCAGTCTCGGTGGTCACGTGGAGACAGGCCGAGATGCGGATGCCGTCAAGCGGCTTCTCCTTCTCGAACCGGTCGCGAATGGTCTTGAGCACGGGCATGTCACGGTCTGCCCACTCGATGCGCTGTCGACCGAGCTCAGCGAGCCCCAGGTCGGCAACGTGATGCTTGACGTTCGTCGTCACAGGCGGATTCCTCAAGTCGTTCGGAAGCGCGCGGAGGCTACCAGAGGTACCCCCTGCCGATACATGGAAACCGCGCACCGATGGGAAAAACATGGGATAGGGGTCGGGTGCCACCGCCGTGGGCATGGGGACATCCCCTCGGTCGCGAATCGGAATCGCAAGTCAACCG
>CAIPNN010000112.1 GCA_903866425.1 uncultured Actinomycetes bacterium | reverse complement strand
GGTGACGTCCACCTGCGTGATGCCGTCATCATCGGGCTGGGCTCCATCGTCACGGCAGTGCTGGCTGCCCTGGTGGCCGATGCGCTGCCGCAGAACGTGCTGCGCATCCTCTTCGCGGTGTTCATGGTCTTCATCGCCATTCGCATCTGGCGGGGTGCGGAACGCGACGCCGGGGCCGATACCCCTACGGCGCACCGGAAACCGTGAGGAATATGGTGATGAGCAGGTAATTTCCCCTTGTCACTAGACTTTGGTCCAGTAAAGTCGCGGCTATGTCAACCGCCTCCCCCACTGCTGTCGCGACCCGTCGAACGCGGGGCCGCCCACGCGACCCGGGCGTTGAGGACGCTGCCCTCGGCGCCGCTCGATCACTGCTGATCGAGAAGGGCCTTTCCGGATGCACCATCGCTGCGGTGGCGGAGCGTGCCGGCGTGGGCAAGGGCACCATCTACCTGCGATGGCCTGACAAGGAGACCCTCGTCGCAGACGCCATCGCCGATGCGGTCACCATCGATGTGCCGCGGCCCGACACGGGCAGTGTGCGTGGCGACCTGCTGGAGATCTTCGAGGCACTGGCTACCGGCCTGCGCGGCGACCGCGGCCTGTTGTTTGCGGCCACCGTGGCGGAACTCCCGAGGTATCCCAAGCTGCGGCTGATGTGCGACGAGCGCGTCATGAAGCCTCTTGTCTCGATGATCACGGAGGTCATCGCCCGTGGCACCCGCCGGCGTGAGGTGCGCAAGGTGGCCGACCCGGCGCTGGTCGCCGACCTGCTGTTCGCCCCCTTCATGATCCGTGTGCTGCTGTGGCAGCAGTCGATTCCCAAGGGCATGCCCACGGAGGTCGTGGACCGCGTGCTGGACGGTCTCAGGCCCCGCTAGCTACGGGATGAGCGACTGCGCGGCGCCCTGGCACAGGTCGATGACCGGCTGGGCGAGCACTGCCAGAAGCACGATGCCCACCCCGCCGACAACGGCAACGGTGGCCACCGGAGCCGGAACGCGCAGCCTGCGTCCGCCGTCGAACTCACCGGCAGGTGCGGGTGACCACATCACGATGCTCACGCGCAGGTAGTACACAACGCTCACCACGCTGGCGAGCGCGCCGACGATGGCGATCCACAGCATGTCGCCATCGAGGGCCGCCTGGAACAGCATGAACTTGCCGATGAATCCGGCGAGCGGGGGGAACCCGGCGAGCGACAGCATGGCCAGGGTCATCACCACGCCGGCCCAGGGACGCCGCCTGCCGTACCCGGTGAACGACTCGATCTGGTCGCCGTTCTCCACCTCACGCTCGCGCAGGATGACGATGGCGAATGCCGCGAGGGTCATGGTGACGTACGCGATGAGGTAGTAGGCCACCGCGCGCGCGCCGTATTCAGTGCCCACGGCCACGCCGATGAGCAGGTAGCCCGCCTGCGCGATGCTCGACCAGGCGAGCATGCGCTTGACGCTGTTCTGCATGAGCGCGCCGATGTTGCCCACCACCATCGAGGCGGTGGCGATGGCGCCGATGAGCACCCGCCAGTCGCTCACAAGTCCCTGCGCTGCCCCGGTGAACACGATGAGGAATGCACCCATGGCGGCCGTCTTGGTGCCGGTGCTCATGAAGGCCGTCACCGGCGTGGGCGCGCCTTCGTACACGTCGGGCGTCCACATGTGGAACGGCACGGCCGATGCCTTGAAGCCCAGTGCCACGGCAACGAGTGCCATTGACGCAATGAGCAGTGGCTGCGAGGTGAGCGGGCCGGCCTCGGCAAGCTTGGTGGCGATGGCCTCCAGCGACGTCGTGCCCGTCATGCCGTAGAGCAGCGCGAAGCCGTAGATGAGCAGCGCGGTGCCGATGGCGCCGGTGATGAGGTACTTGAGCCCGCTCTCGAGCGACCGCTCGCGCACCACCTCGATGGCGCACAGGATGTACAGCGCCACCGACAGCAGCTCGATGCCGATGAACAGCACGATGAGGTCACCCGCGGTGACCGTCAGCATCATGCCGGTGGCTGCCGCGAGGAGCAGCCCGATGTACTCAGGGCGGCGCCCTGCACCCGCGGGCTCGCCCCACGACAGGGCGATCACCGCGAGTGCGGAGATCATGATGATCCAGGTGAGCAGCAGCCCCATGCGGCTGATGTGGATCTCGCCGGCAAACCCGTACTGCGAGTCGCCCCACAGGCTGGTCGCCACCACGAGGGTGGCCACGAGGCCTGCGATGCCAAGCCACTCGGGCAGGCGGCGCATGGCGCCCTTCAGGCGGAAGGCACCGGTGAGGATGGTCAGCAGTGTGACCGCCGACATGATGTAGAGGGGGGTGCCCACGACGTAGTTCACGGGCGGCTCCCGGTGGTGATGCCCGAGGGCGCGATCTGCGCAGCCGGGCGGTCAGCGGCGATCTGGGCAGGCGCGATGGCGCGATCGGTTGATGCCTGTGTGGCACCCACGAGCGCCTTGGGCCACAGCGCGATGAAGAACATGATGAGGATGAGCGGCACCAGCACGAGGGCGTCACCGCGACGCATCTCGCACGACCTGCCCTCGTCGCTCACGCCCTTTACGGGACCGTTCATGGTGTTCTGGTACATGCGCAGCATGTACACGGCGGCGTAGATCACGCCGAACATGGCGATGACGGCCATCCACGTGTACTGGTTGAACACGCCGCCGAGGATGAAGAACTCACCCACGAACGAGTTGGCGCCAGGCAGCGCGAGCGATGCCATGGCCACGATGAGGAATGCCACCGCCAGCCGCGGCGCACCCTTGGCCAGTCCGCCCAGGCGGTCCATGTCTTCAGTGCCGCTGCCGCGCCCGATGATCATGACGATGGTGAAGGCCGCAGCCACCACCACGCCGTGGTTGATCATCTGCAGCACCGCACCCTGCGCGGCCATGCGGTCGAACACCATGATGCCCAGCACGATGAATCCCAGGTGGGCAAGGCTCGAGTAACCGACCAGCAGGCGCATGGTGGGGGCGCGCCAGGCGAGCAGCGATCCGTAGACGATGCCGATGAGCGCCAGGATGGCGATGGGGATGAGCAGGGTGTTGGCACCATCGGGGAAGATGGGCACGCCAACCCGCAGCAGGCCGTACACGCCGGCCTTGCTCATGAGCGCGGCCATCAGCGCCGTCACCACGATTGGCGCCTGGCTGTATGCCATGGGCAGCCAGCCGTGGAAGGGCCAGAGCGGCAGCTTGATGGCGAAGGCCAGCGCGAACCCGGCGAACAGCAGC
>CAIPNN010000111.1 GCA_903866425.1 uncultured Actinomycetes bacterium | reverse complement strand
CCTTCAGCAAGGCCTACGGCCTGTGCGGCCTGCGAATTGGGTACGGAATCGGGTCGGAATCGTGGGTGCAGGCGCTGCAGGCCGTGCGCCAGCCGTTCAACACCAACCAGCTTGCGCAGGTGGCTGCGCTTGAGAGCCTCAAGCACCCGGCGGCCATTCAGGAGCGCATTGACGAGGCAATCTCCGAGCGGGAGCGCGTTGCAACTGCGCTCACCGACATGGGTGTGCCCTTTACCCCGAGCCACGGCAACTGTATCCTTATGGAGCCGCCGGGCTCCGACATGGATGCGGCCGCGCTGCACGTGGACCTCCTCAGGCGAGGGGTTATCGTGCGCAACGGATCCGCACTCGGGTGCCCCGGCACGCTTCGCGTCACAATCGGCGCGCCGTCGGAGAATGATGCATTCCTCTCCGCGCTGGGCGCCGCTGTCCCCGTATAGACACCGAAACAGGACTCACACGCAGCCATGATGATCGTGATGAAGGAAGGCGCGTCCGACGGACAGATTCAGTCCATCGTCGACCGCGTGACCGCCGCAGGGGCCCAGGCCCACGTGTCGCGCGGGGAGTTCGTCACTGTCATCGGTGCCATCGGTGATGACCGCGAGCTCGTCGCGAGCCTGGCCCTTGAGGGCGAGGAGGGCGTGGAGCGCGTCGTGCCGATCCTCAAGCCGTACAAGCTGGTGTCGCGTGAGTTCCGTCACGGCGACCTGCCGGTGGTCGTGGACGGCAACCAGGTGGGTGGCGGATCGTTCGGCCTCATCGCCGGCCCCTGCACCGTGGAGACCCGCGAGCAGACCCTCAGCACCGCGCGCGTGGTGAAGGCCGCTGGCGCCTGCATGCTGCGCGGTGGCGCCTACAAGCCGCGCACCTCGCCGTACACCTTCCAGGGTCTCGGCAAGCCTGCGCTCGAGATTCTCGCGGAGGCCCGCGAGGAGACCGGCCTGCCCATCGTCACCGAGCTCATGGACATCCGCCAGCTGGAGGACGTGCTTGAGGTTGCCGACGTCATTCAGGTGGGTGCCCGCAACATGCAGAACTTCGACCTGATGAAGGAGATCGGCCGCACCGACAAGGCCATTCTCCTCAAGCGCGGTCTGGCCAACACCATCGAGGAGTGGCTCCTCTCGGCCGAGTACATCGCCAAGGAGGGCAACGAGCGCATCATGCTGTGCGAGCGCGGCATCCGCACGTTCGAGAACGCCACGCGCTCAACGCTCGACCTCTCGGCCGTTCCCGTGGCCAAGAACCTGTCGGCCCTGCCCGTGATCGTCGACCCGTCGCACGCGATGGGCCGCCGCGACTTCATTCTTCCCATGGCCCGCGCAGCGGTTGCCGCTGGCGCCGACGGCCTTATCGTCGAGGTGCACCCCGAGCCCGAGCACGCCCTGTGCGACGGCCCGCAGCAGATCCGCTCCGACGTGTTTGCCGCATGGGTTGCCGACGTGAAGCGCGTGGTTGACCTCATGGGCCTGGTGATGGCGGGCGGCGAGCCCGTCCCCGCCGGGGTCTGATGGCGACGACCGGGCTCGAGGGCCCGGTCGCCCTCGTCGGCGTCGGTCTCATCGGGGGGTCCCTCGGGCTCGCCCTCATGGGCCGTGCTGGCGTAACGGATGTGCGCGGTGTTGACCCCGGCGACGGGGTCATCGGCCGCGCCACCGAGTGCGGCGCAATCTCGACAGGTGGCGACGACCTGGCCGAGGCCGTCAAGGGCGCCGCGGTCATCGTGGTGTGTGCGCCGGTGGGGGACATCCCCGACGTGGTGCGCCGGGTGCTTGCGGTGGCCGACCCCGATGCCGTGGTCACCGACGTGGGCTCGGCCAAGAGCGACGTGCTGAACGCCCTCACGCCCGAGGAGCGCGCACGGTTCTGCGGCGGGCACCCGGTGGCCGGTGGTGAGCGCGCGGGCGTGGAGCACGCGCGCGAAGACCTCTTCGACGG
>CAIPNN010000110.1 GCA_903866425.1 uncultured Actinomycetes bacterium | reverse complement strand
CGGGGCGATCTCCGGGGCCGGTAGCAACGCTTTGCATCTTTTCCAGCACATCCAACCCCTTCACAACTTGTCCAAACAATGAATACTGCGGCGGCAAGCGACAACCATCAGAGCCACTGACGATAAAGAACTGCGACCCGTTCGTGTTGGGGCCGGCGTTCGCCATTGCGAGGCTGCCCTTCACCAACTTGTGGTCGTTGATCTCGTCCTTGAAGTTGTAGCCCGGGCCACCGGTGCCCACGCCCTGTGGGCAGCCGCCCTGGATCATGAAGTCGGGGATGACGCGGTGAAAGACGAGGCCGTCGTAGTACCCCTGCTGTGCAAGGCCCACGAAGTTCCCGACCGTCTGGGGCGACTCGGCGGCGAACAGTTCGCAGCGGATTTCACCGGCTGAGGTATCGAAGACCGCCACGTAGTTCTTGGCGGGATCTGCGGGCGCTGGAAGCTCGGGCATCAGAAACTCCTGATCGTTGACGGCGTGAGATTAGACGAGCGCGGCGGCGTCACCTGGCCGGACACCTGGCGTTCCGTTTCCATACGTACCCCTGCCAGCGCAACTGGTACGCCGCGAAGCCCCGACCGGGGTACATCTTCTCGAGGCTCTTCAGCAGATGCACGTGGTAGCAGTGGTAGTTGAGGTCGGCGAGGTTCGTGCGCCACGGCCGGCCGGGAGTGAGCATTCCGTAATACGACCACTGCCCAGTGTCGTGCAGCGGCAGGAATGCGACGAGCGAGTTGACCCCGCGCCCGGCCACCCGTTCGGCGAGCGCCGATGCCTCAGCGGCCAGCGCAAGGGCCGCCGGATCGGGTGCTGTGGCCGCAGGCGTGGTCGTTGCGGCGTCGCTCGGTGCTGCCAGCGGCCGGGTCCGTGGCGTCGCTGCCAGATCGCGCGAGGACCCGCGCAGGCCGATGATGGTTGCCATGAAGCCGTTGAGGGCTCCACCCGTCCACGGGTTCTTGCCCGGGTACGCGCGCTCGGGGTACCACACCCCCGAGCGGCCGCCGGCGGAGACGGTGGTGAACACCCCGCCCGAATTCACGGGGACCTGGAATCCGCCGAGCGCGAGCTCCGCACTGCGGGCGTACTTCGGGTCGCCGGTCATGCGCCAGGCTTTGGCGAAGAGCGCCGCAGCGCGCCCCTGGCCCATTGCTGACACTCCCGGCACCACCTGATCGGGCTTGCCCGGCACGTCGTAGTACTCAAGGGCGCCCCACTCGAAGCCGGCGTAGCGACGGATGATCATCATCGGGGCGATGGCATCGGCCAACTGAGGCGCCGACCATGCGATGTTGAGGTCGCGCCAGCGCCCCATCGTGGCGACGGGGTTGACGATGAAGCCGTGCCCCCGTTTGTAGGTGAGGATGACGCCGTCGGGATCGCGCGCGATCACGCGATCAGTTGGGGACCGGTGCCCGGCGTACCACCATGCGTTGAAGCGGATCGCGCGAGCCGCCGTGACCCGTCGTCCGCTCGGGGAGTCGCTGACTGCTGCCAGACGGCCGAAACTGAGAAGCCAGTTCATGTCGGCGCGCTCCCGCGACCCCCGTGCCGCGCGATCGCGCAGGCGCACCAGCTGCGGCCAGGCATCGGCCTCGCTTGGCAGCAGGCCCTCGTCAACCGTGAGCGTGGGCGGCGGGCGGTATGGAGCGATCTTCGCCGGAAGGGTCGGGGAGGTCGTCGTGGTGGTACCGGCGGCGGGCGCGCCCATCGCCGGGCCGGCCACGACTGCGCCGAACGCAACCAGCGCACCGGCCACTGAGGCACGCGTCATGAGGGGGCGGAGGCGGCGTCGCATCGGGAGCGCACCCTATCTCCCGCGGCCGGACGTGGCGCCGGCGCGTGTCAGACCGCGACTCGGGCTATGCTCCGCGGCCGTGTCAGACGGTCGGAGCTTTCAGCAGATCATCCTCGACCTGCACGCCTACTGGGCGTCGCGGGGATGCTCACTCATGCACCCGTACCACACCGAGGTGGGGGCGGGCACGTTCAATCCCGCGACGCTGCTTCGCAGTCTGGGCCCGGACCCGTGGCGCGTGGCGTACGTGGAGCCCTCCATTCGCCCGACAGATGGCCGGTACGGCGAGAACCCGTTCCGCCTCCAGCACTACTTCCAGTACCAGGTCATCCTCAAGCCGTCGCCCGACGATGTGCAGGATCTCTACCTCGGGTCGCTCACCGCGCTCGGCCTCGACCCCGCGGTGCACGACGTGCGCTTTGTCGAGGACGACTGGGAGGGTCCGACCCTCGGTGCCTGGGGTCTCGGTTGGGAGGTATGGCTCGACGGCATGGAGATCACGCAGTTCACGTACTTCCAGCAGGCCGGCGGCATCGACCTCACGCCCATCTCGGTGGAGCTCACGTATGGGCTCGAGCGCATCGCCATGTACCTCCAGGGCGTGTCGTCGGTGTACGACCTCGAGTGGGCCCCGGGTGT
>CAIPNN010000109.1 GCA_903866425.1 uncultured Actinomycetes bacterium | reverse complement strand
CCCCCACAATGTCAAATCCTCCCTCTGGGGCTCTGCGAACATCCTGAATCCTATAACGTGTGCGAAGGGCCACGCCCTTGCGGCGAACGGCGTTCGCCAGATGGGTCGTGAGAGCGTCTAGACCTTCGCGCAGACCCACAAAGTGGCCGTAGGCTGCGAGGGGTGCGTCGGGCACACCCTGGGCCTCGCGGCGCGAGAGCAGTTCCCACGCCGGATCAAGCGTGGCGATGAGATCATCCACCGGCTCGGGTGCGTGACGGCCCTCAAGTGCCGTGGCGATGTCGTTCAGCGCCCGCACGGCTCTGGCGCGTACTGCCTCGATGCCGGGGATCTCCACCCCGTGCTTCCGTGCACGCAGCCCAAGTGCCGTGATCTCGCGCGGCAGCCGGAGCACGGCGGCCTCAAGTGCGATGACCGGGCGGGGGTGGGTGAAGGCCGTGAGCGATTCCATCAGCTGAGCCTGCGCCACGCGGGTGGCTTCGTCGGCCGCGAGCATCGCCTGGCGCTGGGCGTCGCTGGCGCTTCCGGGCCGTGCATCGCCCAGCACGATGCTGATGACCGCGTCGAGGCCCAGGGCATCGCTGCGGAGGGCATCGCCCATTGCCGATGGCAGTTGCTCGCCGCCGCGCGTGGGCCAGACGATGGTGGCGATGATGAGCCCGGCGCTGCACGCGAGCCCGGTGGCGATGAGGCGCTCCCAGAGGATGTCCGTGCCGGCGCGCCCCGTGCTTGCCGCGAATACCAGTGGGATCGGCGTGAACAGCACCACGTACCAGAGGGCGTTGACCGGCTTGAGCAGGGCAGCGAGCGCACCGACGATCACCAGGCCCACCGAGAGTGCCCATTCCAGCGGCAGGGCCGCAAGCATGGCCACCGCGACGACACCCCCGAGGGCCGTGCCGATGGCACGTTGCGCCACGTGCTCGAGGGAGTCGCCCAGCGTTGGGCGGAGCACCACCATGAGGGTGATGGTCACCCACGAGCCATGGGTGATGCCGAGGAAGCCCCCCGGGCCGATGGCGGTGAACGCGCCCATCGAGATTCCACACGCCGCGCCGAGGCGCAGGCCGTGCAGCAGTGCGGTGGAGTGCCACGACAAGGTGGCGCGCACCCGTGATTGCCAGTGGTCGGGGTGCATCCGTGGCACGTGCACGTGTGGCGCTGTCGGCAGGTCGAGGGCCTCAGCGCCGTCCGCGAGCCGCAGGCGAAGACGTGCCGCCGCGCGTGCCCGTGCCGCCGCCACCAGGGCCGTGTGCAGCGGCGCGCCAGTGAGGCTGTCGGTGGCCGGCACCGCAGCCTTCACGGCCGCAGCTGCGGCGTTGAGGGCCTCGGCATCGGGTGTGGCGTTCGGTCGCACGGCATTCGATGCCAGTTCCGCCGCGAAGTCGGCCACCTCGGTCAACATATGGTCCATCGCCGCGCGGGTGCCGGCATCCGCCGGCTCGCGGCGTCGGTCGTCAGCCACCGCCCCCAGCAGGGCCGTCACGCGCTGTGCGGCGAGCAAGGTGCTCCACAATCGATGCGACCGGTCGCTCCAGCCCGCGCGCCTGCTTCGGATACTGCTCACCACATCGCGTGCATTCTCGATGGCGGCATTCGCCGCGGCTTCGCGGCGGTCGTTGCCCACGTCGCGTGCGAGCGCGGCCACCGAGAGCCACGCATCGCCCACGGCGAGTTCGGCTGGGGCATACGGCGCGATGGGCCATGGGGCCACCGAGATGATGATGACCCAACCGCTGCCCACCAGCACGGCGACGATGGCATCGGCCATGCGTGGGGTGGGGTGCAGGCCCTGGGTGAGGATGAACAGGCCGAGGGGTGCGGGGGCGGCCAGGGTGGGCACCGAGCCCCATGCCGATGCCAGGCCCGCGATGGTGCCAAGGATGAGCATGACCAACCCGGCTGCGATTGGTGATGCCGCCACCAGCACCGCCATGATGACCACCACCAGATTCATGGCCGTCACCGATGCGTACACCGCGCTATGGCGTCGGTAGCCGCCCCCGGGCTCGACGATGGCGGTGAACAGCGCGGCGATGGCACCCACGCTGCCCAGGTCGAGTCGGTCGTAGGCGAGGCCCAGCCCCAGCGGCAGTGCCAGTGCGAGCGCCATACGCAGTGCGCTGAGCGGCGCCGGGCGCCCGGTGCCCGGCCCTGCGATGCGCCGCGCCAGCCACCGTGCCGTGCGCGTCATCCGCTGCACGCGATCGGGGGTTGGGTGCGCGGTGCTCACATGGGCAGTGTCGCAGCCCGCCCGCTCGCTAGGGTGTCGGACATGCCGATTCTGGAACACGACGAACTCACCGCAGCACTCGCCGGCCTGCCGGGCTGGGCCGTCGAAGAGGGCATGCTGGTGAAGGCTTTTACGTTCGACGCAGGCTTCATCCATGGCATCCGGTTTGTGGACGCCGTGGCCGATGCCGCCGAGGCCGCCGACCACCACCCCGACATCGACATCCGCTGGACCACGGTGACGATCCGGATGGTGACGCACTCCGAAGGCGGCATCACCGAGATGGACGTGGCACTGGCCAGCGCATGCGAGCGCCTGGCGGCTGCTGGCTGATGAGCATGCAGTCCTTCATCCGCCGCACGGCGTTCCGGATGGACCCCGAGAAGGCGCATGAGACGGCGCTCCGCGCGCTGCAGGCCGGCGGCCCGCTGCTGGTGCCGGCCAAGGGGTGGTTCGACAAGGCCGATGCCTCGGTGCACCAGCACCTGATGGGGCTCGACTTCCGGGCGCCCGTGGGGCTTGCCGCGGGCTACGACAAGTACGGGCGTGCGGTGCGTGCCTGGGGGCGCCTGGGCTTCGGCTTCGCCGAGATCGGCACGGTCACGGCCCGCCCGCAGGACGGCAACCCGCGCCCGCGTCTGTTCCGGCTGGTGGACGACGAGGCCATCATCAACCGCATGGGCTTCAACAACGATGGCGCCGCGATCACCGCCCGGCGCATCGCCGAGGCCCGGGGTGGCAACGGTGCGGGAATTCCCGTTGCCGTGAACATCGGCAAGTCGAAGGTGGCACCGCTTGACGAAGCCGCCGCCGACCACCTGGTGTCGTATCGCCTCCTGCGTGGGGTGGCTGACTTCGTGGTGGTCAATGTGTCGTCGCCCAACACGCCCGGCCTGCGTGAGCTTCAGGACCGCGACCACCTCACGGCAATTCTGGGTGCGCTGCGCGATGAAGACGCCTCGATGCGTGCCCGCGATGGCCGCGTACCGATGCCGTTCCTGGTGAAGTTGGCCCCCGACCTGCCCGACGCGCAGATCGAGGACGCCGTTGACCTGGCTGGCGAGTTGGGACTTGCCGGAGTGGTGCTCACCAACACCACCATTGCCCGCGACGGGCTGCTGAAGAACCCCGCCGACCCTGCTGCGGGCGAGCAGGGCGGCCTGTCGGGCCCGCCGGTGCGGGCGCGTGCCAACGAGGCCACGCGTGTGGCCGCCCGCCGCGCTGCCGGCAGCGGCCTGGTGATCATCGGCGTTGGCGGAATCATGGATGCCAACGACGCCTGGGACCGCATCGCGAGCGGTGCATCGCTGGTGGAGGTGTGGACCGGAATGATCTACCGCGGCCCCGGTATCGCCCGCGACATCACGCAGGGGCTGGTTGATCGCATGCGCCGCGAGGGCGTCGGCCACATCTCGGAGCTTGTGGGCAGCGCCCTTTCCGGGGGCGGATGAGCCTGCTCGGGCAACTCGCGATCATTCTGGTCGCGGTCGCCGCCGCCGCCATCCTTGGCGAGCGCCTCAGGTTTTCCGCAATCCCGCTGTTCATGCTGGCGGGCATCCTGCTGGGGCCGTACGAGCCTTTTCCCTCTGCCATCGTGGAGGGCGCCCCGCTGTACCTCATCAGCGAGCTCGGAATCATCCTGCTGCTGTTCTATCTGGGGCTCGAGTTCAGCCTCGACCGCATCACTCAGGCCTGGAAGCTGGTGGCCAGGGGTGGCGTGATCGACCTGATCATCAACGGCGGCCTGGGATTCCTCGTGGGCGTGGCGCTGTTCGGGGTGACCGCCGAGGCGCTTATCGTCGCAGGCATCATCTACGTGTCGAGCAGCGGCATCATCACGCAGGCGCTGTTCGATTTCCGGCGCCTCGCCGACGACGAGACCGACATGGTGCTGGGCGTGCTGGTGTTCGAGGACATCGCCATCACGGTTTTTCTGGCAATCGCATCGGCCCTGGCCGTGGGGCAGACGGTGAGCGCGGGCATGATCACCGCGCGCACCGTGATCATCATCGCGTTCGTCGCGGCCTTTCTCGCCGCGAGCCGGTACCTGCCGAAGTACATCGATCGCGTCAGTCCGAAGATCGAGCGCGACCGGCTGGTCCTTGCATCACTTGCGCTTGTCGTGGGCTCGGCAGCCCTCGCGGCGGGTGCCGGCCTCTCGGCCCCCATCGGCGCCCTTCTCGCCGGAATCCTGCTGTCGGAGACCGAGGCGCGCGAGCGCGTTGAGCGTCACCTGTACGGGCTGCGCGACTTCACCGCGGCCATCTTCTTCTTCACCTTCGGACTCCAGATCGATGTGGGGTCGGTGGGTGAGATATGGCAATGGGTGCTGGTGGGCGTGGTCGTCGCCATCGGGGGCAAGCTTGTGTCCGGCTACGTGGCCGGCCGCACCAGCAACTTCACCCGCCGACAGTCGTTCACCGCTGGCGCCAGTCTCATCGCGCGTGGCGAGTTCTCGCTCATCCTGGCCCAGGTGGCGGCCCTCGGTGTTGCGCTTGATCCGTCATTTCGTCAGCGGGTCACATCGTTCACTGGCATGCTCGTGCTGGTAACTGCGGTGGTCGGGGTGATACTCATGAGGGAGTCCCGCACGGTGGGTCGCGCGATTTTCGGCACCCGGAAGCCCGCAGCGCAGCCTGCCGTCTCTGAGGAGGGTCCTTCATGATCGAGGTACGGGAGACACGCCTCCCCGGCGTCGGCAAGAAGTTCAGCATGCAGACCGCGCGCGGCGAGAACGTGTGCGCCATCGTGCACACCGATGGACGGCGCGAGGTGTACCACCGCACCGACCCCGATGAGGATGTCGAGGGCGTCATCATCCTCACCGACGACGAGGCCAAGGAACTTGGCGCGATCCTCGGTGGTGTGGTGTACGAACCCGAGCTGACGCGCGAAATTGACGTGGCCCTGAAGGACCTGGCCTTTGAGTGGGTGGACATCCCCGCCGAGAGCCCGCTGGTGGGGCTGACGGTGCAGACCTGCCGCATCCGTCGCCAGACCGGCGGCACCATCGTGGCCATTTTGCGGAAGCCCGACGCGCTCCCCATGCCGCACCCCGATGAGCCCATCCAGGCGGACGACACACTCGTTGTGCTCACCCGCCCCGACACCTTCGACGACATCAAGCGGCTTGTCGCAGAGGGCCCCCCGGCGGATAACGCCTGAGCCCGCTGGGGCTCACCGCCACGCCATGAAGGATCCGGACAGGCGCGACCTCTGGTCGGTGCTTCGCGGTCGCGGCACCCCGTCGTTGCGGGGTCTGCTCACCCGCGTGGTGGTGGGCGTGGGCGTGGTGCTGGGTGTGCTCGCCGCACTTGCTGTGATTGGCGTATTTGCGTCCACGGCGTCGTACCGGGACGACCAGCAGGCCGCCGTCAACCGCGCGCAGGCATCTGAGGCCATCCTCTCCGACCTGCTGAACGCCGAGACCGGCGTGAGCGGGTACACGCTCACAGGACGACCCAACTATCTGGGTCCGTACGTGAAGGCGCAGGCGTCGTACCCGCAGAGCATCCAACGGCTGCGCGATCTTGTGAGCGGATCGCCCAAGCTGGAGCAGTCGGTCGATCAGATCAATCGCGCGGCCAAACTGTGGTTCTCGGAGGCCGAGGCGCTGGTGGAACTGCGCAGGGACGGCGATATCCAGGGCGCGGTCAACCGCATCAACCAGGGCATCGACAAGGCACGCCTTGACGCCCTGCGCGTGGAGCAGGCCACGCTGCGCGGCCTTGTGGAGCGCGAGCGCGCGGCGGATCTTCGCCGTGCCGACCGCCGCCGCTTTCTCACCATCCTCGCCGTACTCGCCGGCGCAGTGATCGCCGTACTCACCGTGCTGTTTGCCACGCGCATTCTGTGGCGTCGCGTGGGTGCCCCGCTCGGGGACATGCTGCGCGGTGTGCGTCGCGTGGGGGAGGGGCGCACCGGCGAGCAGGTTCCCGAGACCCCCGATGCCGCGCGCGAGGTGTCGCAGTTGGTCACCTCGTTCAACGAGATGCAGGGGCAGGTGGTGGTGCAACGGGATGCCGCCGAGGCCAGCGCGCGCCGCACCGAGGCCGCGCGTGCCGAGCGGCGCCTGTGGCAGACGGTGGAGAAGGGCCTCCTGCCTGAGAACCTGCCGTCGGTGCCCGGCATTCGCCTGGCCGCGCGCTACCTGCCCATGAGCCAGGGGCTTGCGATCGGCGGCGACTTCTACGACGCCCGGGTG
>CAIPNN010000108.1 GCA_903866425.1 uncultured Actinomycetes bacterium | reverse complement strand
CTGCTCATCACCATATTCCTCACGGTTTCCGGTGCGCCGTAGGGGTATCGGCCCCGGCGTCGCGTTCCGCACCCCGCCAGATGCGAATGGCGATGAAAACCATGAACACCGCGAAGAGGATGCGCAACACGTTCTGCGGCAGCGCATCGGCCACCAGGGCAGCCAGCACTGCCGTGACGATGGAGCCCAGCCCGATGATGACGGCATCACGCAGGTGTACGTCACCCGTGCGACGCTGCTGCCAGGTCCCGAGAATGGCAACGGGGACGATGGCCAGCAGCGAGGTGGCCTCGGCCACCACCTGCGTGAGCCCCAGCACCAATGCAAGGGCCGGCACGAAAATGATTCCGCCACCCACGCCGGCGAGTGCGGCAATGAAGCCTCCGGCCACCCCCATGACGGCAGCGATGACGTACGCGGTCACGGGTTGACCACCAGCAGCACGGCCGATGCCACGAGCACCACGGCGAACACCCGTGAGATGAGCACCGCCGAAATGCGCGCACGCACGCGCACCCCCACCACCACGCCGAGCAGCGCCGGGATGCCCACGAGCGCGGCAAGGCCCCAGTCGACGTTGCCCAGCAGGCCATAGGTCACCGTGCCCCACAGGGCGATGATGGCGATGGCCGCGAGGGACGTGGCCGTTGCCGTGCGCGAGGTGTACCCGCACAGCAGAATGAGCAGGGGAACCATCACCACGCCGCCGCCCACGCCGAACAGTGCCGACAGTGCGCCGCCTGCAGCGCCGACCGCAACCAGGCGCAGCACGAAACCCCGCGTGAGTGCGCTGTTAGCCTCGGGCGACGTGACCTCCTCAAACGACGTGATCGCTGATCTCGCGCGCAACCTGCGGCACGACGCCGCGCGCGCCGCACTGCTGTTCGACATCGATGGCGTGCTTGCCCCCATCGTGCCGCACGCAGGAGACGCGTGCGTGCCCGACGACACGCAGTCGCTGCTCGCTGCGCTCCGTGACCGGTACCTGCTGGTGGGACTGGTGAGCGGTCGCGGCCTGAGCGACGTTGACCGCATGGTGCCGGTGCCCGGGCTCGCGCGCGGGGGCAACCATGGCCTTGAGGTGGCGCCACCCGGCGAGGCAGCCCGCGTGGTGCCCGAGGCGCTTCCGCACGCGGCGGCCATGCGGCGCTTCGTGGCCGAGCATCCGGCAGCCACCCTGGCACCCCATGGCGTGTGGCTTGAGGACAAGGGCGCCTCCGTGAGCCTGCACTTTCGCGAGGCACCCGACATCGCCGGGGCCGAGGCCTATCTGCAGCGCCAGGTGGACCCGGCGGCGCGTGCGGCCGGGCTGCGCGTACGGCACGGACGCATGATCCTCGAGGTGCTCCCTGACGTTGACGTCGACAAGGGCACCGTGGTGCGCGAGATCGTGCGCACGTCGGGGGCCCGGGTGGCCCTGTACGTGGGCGACGACCGCACCGACATGGACGCCTGGCGTGCGATCCGCGACCTGGCGGCCGACGGGGCGCTCGATGCGGCGTGGTGCGTGGTGGCCGATCAGCCCGAGGTGAGCGGCGAGGTACGCGGCGCGGCTGACGCTGCCGTCGAGGGCACCGGCGGCGTGCTTGCGCTGCTGCGCGACCTCGCCAACTGAGCACGTACGCGAACCGCTGATTTTGGGGGTTCCAGTGGAACGTCACACCCCCAAATCGCGCCTCCAAACCGGCAAGGAGCGCAGAGGCCGCTGGTAGTGTGGCCCCGTCTCGGGCAAGGGTACGGGTGAGCTGATGCGGGGCCTCGGAAACAAGGGTGGACAGATCGCGCTGATCACCGTCGGCGTGCTCGCCGTCGTTGGCATCGGCCTCTTCGTCTTCTCGCTCTTCGGCGGCCAGCCCACTGTTGACCCGGTGCAGCCCGCGGCCAACGGCAGCATCAACCCAAGCAAGCGCCTCATCGTGGTTGGCACAACCAGCGCACCCATGAAGAACCTGCGTGTGACGGTTGATGGCAAGGACGTGACCGCGCAGGTGCGGGGCGCCTCAGACGGCATCGCGCTCGACATGCCCAAGCTCGCCAATGGCCCGCACACCATGGCCGTGTCGTACTCCACGGGCGGCACCGTGGGCGGCGGGACCGCCTCGCAGTCGTGGAACTTCACGGTTGACCGCACGCCGCCCAAGCTGGCCGTCACCAAGCCGGCGGGCGATGGCTTCAATGCCCACACCGTGCCCGTTGCCGGTACCGCGACGGGCAACAGCGCCATCCGCATCACCTGGAAGGGCGACGGCCTCGCGGGTGCACAGGCAACTGGGCCCAAGGGGTCGTGGGCCACCAGCGCCACCCTGCCCGAGGGCGCATCAATCCTCAGCGTCACCGCCACTGACGAGGCCGGCAACACCACCACCAAGGCGAAGCGGGTGTACGTCGACACCAAGCCGCCCGCCATACAGCTGACCGGCACCAGCAAGCTGGCCAAGCTCACCACCACACCGCAGCCCATCATCTACGGCAAGGTGAGCGGCGAGCACCCGTCCATGCTCACGTACGGCGCCAGCATCAACGGTGTGGGCGTGGCACAGGTGAAGGGCACAGACGCATCAACCGCGAGCGACTCCGGACCGGCATCGGGCAGCTCCACGGGCGTGGGTCTGTCGCTCAGCGGCAACCGCTTTGCACTCGCCATCGGCCGCCTGCCCGAGGGCAAGAACACCATCACCGTCTGGGTGCGCGACCGGGGTGGCAACACGGTGAAGAAGTCGTTCACCTCGTTTGTCGATACCCAGTCGGAGTTCGGCCTCTCCCAGCTGACGGTGGGTGCCGCGGGTCAGGACGTCAAGCAGCTGCAGGAGCGCCTGGCCAAGATCCGCCTGTGGAAGGGCGGCCTCAGCGGCAACTACAACGAGAAGACCGCGGCGGCGGTGAAGCGCTACCAGAAGCGGTTCCGCCTGAAGCAGACGGGCAGCGTGGATGCCGCGACGCTCAAGAAGATGGTCGGGCGCATCGACATCTCGCTCAACAAGCGGCGCCTCACGCTCTATCGCGACGGCCGCGCATACATGACCTATGGCGTGGCAATCGGGATGCCGGGACACGCGACGCCCACGGGCAACTTCCACGTGGTTGACAAGCGCATGAACCCCACCTGGCTGCCGCCGGACTCCCCGTGGGCCAAGGGCCTTGGGCCCATTGCCCCGGGCCCGGGCAACCCGCTGGGCACGCGCTGGATCGGCACCTCCGCCCCGGCCGTTGGCATCCACGGAACGCCGGCCGACTGGAGCATCGGCAGCGCCGCCAGCCACGGGTGCCTGCGCATGCACATCCCCGAGGTCGAGAAGCTGTACGAAGAGGTTGTCGTCGGCATGCCAGTGGACATCCACTACTGACCGACGCCCCGCATGTGCCCGCGCTCTCCGCCGCGGACTTCGACGCGGAGGCCCTGGCCGCCGGGCGCCTGACGCTGGTCGATTTCTGGGCGCCGTGGTGCGTGCCGTGCGAGAAGATCGCGCCCGCCGTTGAGCAACTGGCGCGCGACAACGCGGGCACGCTGCACGTGTTCGGGCTCGATGTGGACGCACACCCCGCCCCCGCGGCCCGCCACGACGTACTCTCCCTTCCGACGATCATCCTGTTCCGCGACGGGTCGGAGATTGCGCGCCTCACCGGGTCCGCATCTGCCAAGAAACTGATCCGCCTCGTCGAACCGCACCTGGAGTCACAATGAGCGACGAACGACCTCTGCCCCCGATGTACTTCAGCCTTCGCACGGTGCAGCCGTTTGCAGAGATGTCGCTGCGCGAAGTGGAAGGCGAGCCCGGCGTGGAGGTCACCATCGCCGATGGCATCGTGGTGGGCCTGCTGCTCCCCGAGGTCACCATGCTCCGACGACTCGAGATCATCTGCGAGAAGGCCGGCATCGACCCGCTTGAGTGCTGGCGCCGTGTGCGCGGCGACGTGGACCTCGCGGTGCGGGTGCGGGAGAAGATCAGGAAGTAGCGGGGCCCGGGCGGGGTTGGCCGCGCCCGGCGGCACTACCCGAGGGCGCTGACCAGTTCCCGTGCCTCATTGGCGCCGATGGCGCCCGTCTTCACCAGGCCCACATCACCTGACGGATTCACGATGACCCCGGCGGGGACGCTCCAGATGGGCAGCGCCCCGGCCTCGGGGTGTTCGCTCAGGTCGACACTCACCACTTGACGCGATCCCGCCGCGTCCTCAATCGCCCGCTTGGCCGGGCCACAACGCGGGCAGTTGGGGGCGGTCACCACCAGCAACCACGGGCCGCTGCCCTCGAGGTCGAACGCCTTCTTCAGGTCGTGTGCCGATCCGCCGCGGCGCACCAGCTGCTTCCAGGCGATGCACCCGATGCAGATGCCGCTGATGGCCGAGAACAGCGCCACGATGGCAACGAGGGCAGTGATGATCCACCCGGCAGTCGTCGCGCCCGCGTAGAGCAGGGCGATTGCGACGATGAGCATCGAGATGGCCATGAGCTGCGCGAAGCGCACCGGGCGCGAGGGCTCGAGTTCGGCCGGGCGGAGCGGCAGCAGCGCCAGCAGGTAGGCCACGGGCGACCACCGCGGGCCGATGAGCGCCAGCGCGATGAACACCGCGGCCACGACCACCACGGCCTGCGTCTGGAAGATGATGGCCTCGAGGCACAGCATGCCCGTGATGGCCTGGGCGAAGCGCGGGGCCCACGGGTGCACCGCAGCAGGCGTGCGGGCGGGAAGCGGAAAGGTGCTCACGCGCTCAGCAAATCACGCGAGCGCGATGGAGATTGAAACGGGCTCGCCATCGATCTCCCCGTCCTCGCGGAATACCGGGGTGAAGGGCATGCCATGGCTCACCGTGAGTTCGGTGGCCAGCACCTCGCCGGCGATGTACGCCCGGTGCTCGTCAATGGCCTCACGGATGCGCCCCGAGCCGTCGAGGTGCAGCACGATGCGATCCTCCACCTTCAGGTCGGCGGTGCGGCGGGCGTTCTGGATGGCGCGCACCAGATCGCGGGCCAGGCCCTCCATCTCCAGATCAGGCGTGATCTCGGTGCTGAGGCCGACGGCCAGCGACCCGCCCTCGGCCACCGCGTAGCCCTCGGTGGGGCGCACCTCGCGCAGCAGGTCGGCATCTTCGA
The DNA here is from genome assembly GCA_903866425.1 of uncultured Actinomycetes bacterium. Classification (GTDB taxonomy): domain Bacteria; phylum Actinomycetota; class Thermoleophilia; order Miltoncostaeales; family Miltoncostaeaceae; genus SYFI01. Next base: position 2,430 of record CAIPNN010000108.1, on the reverse strand, counting down.
AGCGCTCGTCGTTGCCATTGACGATGACGTTGATCGCGCCGTCGGCATCGAGGTTGCGCACCGCCTCGTTGGCGTCGAGCGCAGCGACGGCCTCGGCCACCGCGGGCATGCCCTTGCCGAAGCGAGGGCCGAGCGAGCGGTAGTTGGGCTTGAGCGTGACGTCGACCAAGCCGCCGGCGTCGGTGACGAAGCGCACCTCGCGCACATTCAGCTCTTCTGCCACCACCGACGACAGGCCCTCCAGCAGGCGCGCCGTTGCGGGCGGGCAGGCGATGACGGCCTCCTTGAGCGGCTGGCGCACCTTCAGCTTGGCGTCCTTGCGGGCCGAGCGGCCGAGCGTGGTGGCCTCAAGGGCTGCAGCCATGGCCTGCTCAAGCCCCTCGTCGCGACGACCGCCCGACGCCGGCCAGTTGGCCAGGTGCACGCTCTCGGGCGCCGATGGGTCATGCACCGCAACCAGGTTGCCCCACATCTCGTCGGCCACGAACGGGCAGAACGGCGCCACCAGTAGAGCGATGGTGCTGAGGCATTCGTGCAGGGTGGCGAAGGCAGCGGCGCGGTCGGTGGCGTCGTCGCTCCGCCAGAAGCGGCGGCGACCCGTGCGCACGTACCAGTTGGAGAGATCGTCAACGAGCGACTCAAGCGCGCGACCGGCGTTGGTCGGGTCGTACCCGGCAAGGCCGTCGGTGACCGCGTCGATGGTGGCGTCAAGACGCGACAGCGCCCAGCGGTCCATCTCGCTGCGCTCCGCCACGGCCGGCGCAGGGTCGCCCGGCGTGAAGCCGTCGGGCAGCGACGCGTAGGTGGTGAGGAACGCGTAGGTGTTCCACAGCGTGAACAGAAAGCGGCGGCGGGTCTCGTCAACCACGTCGAGGCTGAATCGGAATGAATCCCACGGGCTCTGCGCGGTGAAGAGGTACCAGCGGAAGGCGTCGGCCCCCGCATGGTCGAGCACCGTCCAGGGCTCCACCACGTTGCCCTTGCTCTTGCTCATCTTCTGGCCCTCGCCATCGAGGATGAGCCCCAGGCACACCACGTTGCGGTACGGCGCCTCGTCAAAGAGCAGCGCGCCTTCTGCGAGCAGCGAGTAGAACCAGCCACGGGTCTGGTCGAGCGCCTCGCACACGAAGTCGGCCGGAAACCGGCCATCAAGGCCGTTCTCGCCCTCAAACGGATAGTGATGCTGCGCGAACGGCATGGCGCCCGAGTCGAACCACACATCGGCGACTTCGGGCACACGGTGCGCCGTTCCGCCGCACGCACAGCGGATGGGCACCTCGTCCACAAACGGCCGGTGCGGGTCGAACTCCTCACCCACCTCAACCACCGCGTGGTCGCGCAGCGCCTTGAACGATCCGATGGCCGTGACCGTGTCGCAGTCGTCGCAGCGCCAGAACGGCAGGGGCGTACCCCAGTAGCGCTCGCGGCTGATGGCCCAGTCGACATTGCCCTCAAGCCAGCGGCCGAAGCGGCCGTTCTTGACGTGCTCGGGGTGCCAGCCCACCTGTTCATTCAGTGCCAGCATGCGGTCGCGCACATCGGTCGTGCGGATGTACCAGGAGGGCTTGGCGTAATAGAGCAGCGGGGTCGAGCAACGCCAACAGTGCGGGTACGAGTGCTCGTAGGGCTTCTCGCGGAACACCCGACCGCGGCCGTCAAGCTCGGTGATGAGCTGGCGATCGGCGTCCTTCACGAACACGCCAACGGCCTCGGGCACCTTGTCGGTGAAGAGCCCCTGGCGATCGACGGGGTTCGGCGCGTCGAGGCCGTGCTCGCGGGCGGCCCGCATGTCGTCCTCGCCGAAGGCCGGCGCCAGGTGCACGATGCCCGTGCCGTCCTCCGTGGTGACGAAGTCGCTCATCACCACGATGTGCTTGCCCGGGATGTGCTCGAAGGGCGGCTCGTAGGCGGCGCCCGCCAGCTCAGCAGCCGGCATGGTGCGCTCCACCACGGCGTCGTCGCCGATGACCTTGGGCACGAGTGCATCGGCCATGACGAGCCGCTCGCCATCAACGTTCACCACCGCATACGTGGTGTCGGGATTGATGGCCGCAGCCTGGTTGGCGGGAAGCGTCCACGGCGTGGTGGTCCACACCAGCAGCGATGCACCGGGGTCGTCCACCAGCGGGAACTTGACGTAGATGGACGGGTCGACCACGTCCTTGTAACCCTGGGCCACCTCGTGGCTGCTCAGTGCGGTGCCGCACCTGGGGCAGTACGGCACGACCTTGTCGCTCTCGTACACCAGGCCCTTGTCGAACATGGTGGCGAGGCTCCACCACACGCTCTCGACGTAGTCGGTGTCCATGGTGCGGTACGCCTTTGACGTATCCACCCAGAAACCGATGCGGTCGGTGAGACGCTCCCACTCGTCGAGGTACTCGCCCACCGATGCGCGGCAGCGTGCGTTGAACTCGGCGATGCCGTAGG
>CAIPNN010000107.1 GCA_903866425.1 uncultured Actinomycetes bacterium | reverse complement strand
CGCCCAGCAGGTGCGTGAGCAGCGCCGCCTGCACGTACAGGCGGTTCTCGGCCTCGTCCCAGATTGCGGACCGTGGCCCGTGGTACACCGACCGGGTGATCTCGAGCCCGTCGTGTGCGGGCAGGGGATGCAGGGCGATCGCGTCGGGCGCCGCCGCATCCATCAGGGCGTCGTTCACCTGGTACGGCGCGAAGATGCGCTCGCGCTCACCCTCCTCGCCCTCGTCACCCATCGACACCCACACGTCGGTGTAGATGGCATTGGCGCCGGCGACTGCTTCGCGCGGGTCCTCCACCACGCGCACGAACCCGCCGTGCTCGCGGGCGATGGCGTCGGCCGTGGCCACCACCTCGGGGTCGGGCAGGTAGCCCGCCGGACACCCGGCGACGACCTCCATGCCCATCTGGGCGCCAACCACCATGAGCGAGTGGCAGCAGTTGTTGCCGTCACCCACGTACGCCGCACGTACCCCCGCGGGGTTGCCGAAGCGTTCGCGGATGGTCATGACGTCAGCCAGCCCCTGGCACGGGTGGTGGGCATGGGTGAGGGCGTTGATGACGGGCACGTCGGCGTGCTGGGCCAGTTCCATCACCTTGCCGTGGTCAACGGTGCGGATGACGATGGCGTCGACAAACCGCGACAGCACCTTTGCGGTGTCCTCGATGGTCTCGCCGCGGCCCAGCTGCATGTCGCGCCCGGCCAGGACCACCGGATGACCGCCCAGGCGCGCGATGCCCACCTCGAACGACACCCGCGTGCGCGTGGATGGCTGCTCGAAGATGAGCGCCACGCTCTTGCCTGCGAGGGGTGTCGGCCAGGCAGGCGATGCCTTGAGCACGTCGGCGAGATCGAGGATGTCGCGGATTGCATCGGCGGGGTGGTGCATGAGCGACAGCACCGAACGGCCGTGGATGGCGGGGTGGGGACTGGTCGTGGTCACGCGGGCAGCGTATCGCGCTTCACGCTGGCGCCGGAGGCGCGTAATACGTCACGATCCGGGTGCATCCGTAATGGGGGGAGGGCACGTGTCCGCAGGGTGGTGGGTATTGATCGGCATCGTCGGTCTTCTCGCGCTGGTGGCCGTGTACGACGTCGTGCAGCGGCGCCACGCCGTGCTCCGCAACTGGCCCCTCGTCGGCCACCTGCGCTTTGTGCTCGAGGCGTTCGGTCCCGAACTGCGCCAGTACATCGTCACGAACAACGACGAGGAGCGTCCCTTCAATCGCAATCAGCGGCGTTGGATCTATGCGACGTCGAAGGGCGAGAACAATCTCTTCGCATTCGGATCCGATGCCGTGTTCGAGCGGTCGCCGGGGTACCTCATCGTGAGCCCCGCCGGGTTCCCGGCTCCACCCCCACCCGGGGGCGACTCCGACGACTGGCCCATCGCGTGCGCCAAGGTGGTGGGTGCGCCGCGTGGCCGGCCGGGCGCATTCCGGCCGGCATCTGTGGTGAATGTGTCCGGTATGTCGTTCGGCGCGCTGTCGGGTCGGGCGGTTGAGTCGCTCAATGAGGGGGCGGCGCTGGCCGGATGCCTGCACAACACAGGCGAAGGCGGTATCTCGCCGTACCACCTGCGCGGTGGCGAGTTGGTGCTGCAACTTGGGACCGGCTGGTTCGGCGCGCGCGATGCCTCTGGCCACCTGAGCATCGAGCGGCTGCTCGAGACCATCGATGGCCACCCCGTGCGGGCGATCGAACTGAAACTGAGTCAGGGTGCGAAGCCCGGCATCGGCGGCATGCTGCCCGGCGCGAAGGTGACACCCGAGATCGCGGCAATCCGGGGCGTGGAGCCCGGGATGGACTGCCTGAGCCCGTCCATCAACCCCGACTTCAATAACCCGGATCGCATGCTCGACGTGGTGGAGCGCATCGCCGAGGCCACCGGCCTTCCCGTGGGCATCAAGTCGGCGGTGGGCATGGTGGGGTTCTGGGAGGAACTCGCGGTGCTCATGGAGTCGGGTGCCCGCGGCGTGGACTTCATCACCATCGATGGCGGGGAGGGGGGCACGGGCGCGGGCCCACTCGCATTTGTCGATCACGTTGCCCTGCCCTACCGCCTGGCCCACGCGCGCGCCTACAGCGCCTTTGCGGAGCGGGGGGTGCAGCACAAGGTCACCTGGGTGGGGTCGGGTCGGTTGGGGTTGCCGGAGCAGTCGCTCATGGCCTTCGCGCTGGGGGCAGACATGGTGAATGTGGGGCGCGAGGCGATGATGGCGGTCGGATGCATTCAGGCACAGCGGTGTCACACCGGACGGTGCCCCACGGGCGTGGCCACCCAGTCGCGGTGGTTGCAGCGTGGCCTTGACCCAACGCTCAAGTCGGTACGGCTCGCCGGGTACGTGGTGGGGCTTCGCAAGGAGATCACCCGGCTTGCACGCACCACCGGCTGTACGCACCCCTCACAGGTCACGCTGAACCACATCGAGGTGCTTGAGGGGGACATGGCCACATCAGCCGTCGGTCACTACGACGTGCGCCCCGAGTGGGCCGTGCCGCCGCCCTTCTGACCTGCGGTCAGCCGGCGGCCAGCGGGCCGGTGTCCCATCCTGCGCCAAGGCGCATTGCGAGATCGATATCGGCTGCGGATGCCACGCCCTCGTCGGCCAGGCGTCGCGCCTCGTCCATCGCAGCGGCGTAGTACACGGCTGCCACCACGGGTTCGGTGCCCGTGGGGGCGGGGTCGCCATCGGTCACCAGCCCCGCACCCGTCTTGCGGCCGAGGTTGCCGGCTGCGACGAGCGGTGCGACGGTGCCGGCGTCGTCGAAGCGGTCGCCATACGCCCGCTCCAGATCGGCGCGGATGCTCTCGAGCACGTCGAGGCCCACCAGATCGCCGAGGGCGAAGGGGCCCATCGGCGCCGGGCCGCCCTGCACCACCAGGGCGTCTGCCGCCGCACGGTCAACCGGTGCACCGCTTGCCGCCCGATAGGCCTCGGCCATGGCGCGCACGAGCACCCGGTTCACCACGAATCCCGGGCACTCGGCCGCCCGCACCGGGTCCTTCCCCAGCGCACGCGCCAGCATGCATGCACGATCAGTGGTGGCCGGCGCCGTGGCGGCCCCGGCAATCACCTCGACCAGTCGCATGGTGCTCGCGGGGTTGAAGAAGTGCAGACCGATCAGGCGCCCGGGGTGCGCCGTGGCGTCGCCAAGGGCGGTCACCGAGAGACCCGACGTGTTCGTGGCCACCAGGGCGTCGGCGCGCACCGCGCCGTCGATCTGCCTGTGCACCGTGATCTTGAGCGCGAGGTCTTCCGGGACCGCCTCAATGACGGCATCCACGTCCGCAAGCGCGGTGATGTCGGCGACGGGCGTGATGCCGTCGGCCACTCGTGCGGCCTCGTCGTCGGTCATCCGGCCTCTGGCCACGCGGCGCATGGCGATGTCGAGCGCGCGGTCACGGCCGCCGGCCGCCCGGGCGAGGTCGGCATCGGCGAGGAGCACGGTGAACCCCGATGCCGCGGCCACGTGGGCGATCTCCGCGCCCATCGTGCCGCCACCGACGATGCCGATGGTGTGAAGATCGTCCATGGGGTGAGGGTACGTGACGTCCGACGGCAAACGTAACGTCGAGAAAACCGGATATCCCTTCCGGTGCGCCGCATTCCCCGGTGACGAACGAAACCGACCACCACGTCGAGAGCCCGGCCGCGATGGCCACGCGGTACCGCCAGCGTCGGCTCATCCTGTTGGTCACCCTGCTGGCCGTCACGGTGCTGCCCATCATTGCCTTCGGCGCATGGTGGATGTGGCCTCTTCTCGTCATCCCTGCGGTGCTCGCGGCTCCGCTTGCCGGTGGTGCAGGCCTTGTGGGCACGCTGCTGGCCACCGCAATCGCGCTTGCCGCGGCGTCGGGCGGCACTGTGAGTACGGCCGAGATCACGGCGGGGTTTTTCGCCGTCATCGTTGTGGCCGCCCTCGGCGCGGTTCACGTGGGCGTCGTTGATGGCCTGTCGTTCGGGTGGGCATCGACGCGCGACGCGGCGGGCGACGGGGTGCGGGCACCGGGCGGACTGGCACCACTTGACGTGTTCCATCTGATTGCCGACCGCGATTGCCGGCGTGCCGTTGAGACCGGGGCACCGCTGGCGCTCGCGCTTGTCACAACACCCCGCCTCGACGAGATCATCACCGCCCACGGGCGCGCCACGGCAACGGCATTTCTCGACGCGGCCAATCACGGCGTCGCGCGCGTCATTGCCCCGTCCGACCTGGTTGTTGACATGGGCGACGGGCGGTTCATGGCGCTGGTGGCCGGCGATGCCACGCTGGCGCGGGAAGCCGCTGAGCGCATTGCCGTTGCCATCGAAGCGGTGCACGTGCGCGGCGCGGGCGGCGCGCGCATCACCTCAGGTGCGGTCTCCATCGGTACGGCCCAGTGGGCCGAGGGCGACCAGGGCATCGACGGCATGGTGTCGCGGGCGGAGTCGTCGCTCGAAATGGACGCCCGGGCCGCATACATCGCTCAGGCGGACGACATCACCGGTGAGTTCAGGAGCGTCGCCGTCGCCGACGCCGCATAACGCGGGCCACCACGGCGCCGAGTCCGGCGCCAGCCGCGATGTCGAGCGGGTCATGATCGGCTGACGCCACCCGGGCGGCGAGCCCGGCAGCAGCGGTGACAAGCGCCAACCCTCCGATCACCGGGCGGTCGCGTGCAACCACCAGGGCGATTGCCGTGGCGGTGCTCGCGTGGCGGCTCGGGAAGCCCCCGTCTGCGCGCGCGCCCGGACGCGGGCGGTCGATCGACTCGCGCGCCGCGCGCGCGATGGTGGCTGCGGCACCGCCCGCGGCGAGTGCGCGCAGGCCGGTGATGCGCGTCCCCGGCAGGACGAGGAGGAGTCCCACCAACACCTGGAACGCGGGTGCGGTGGCATCGGCCACCAGCCGCGCCACCTCGGGGCCGCCCCGCACCGCACCCACACGCTGGCGCGCAAGGGCACCCACGCGCCGGTCGGCGCGTACGACGGCTGATGTGAGATCGGTTGAGGGCATGCGCGCACGCTACGAAACCTTGCGGACATCCGGCCCCACTAGGCTCGCGCCATGCGCCTCACGACCATCATCATCGCCCTGTGCCTTGTGCCTGCGCTGGTCCCCCTCGCGGGCTGCGGTGCGTCGAGCGCCGGTGGCACCGACCCGGCCATTGTTGCTCCGGCGTCGCGCGAGGCTGCCGCCAATCTCTCAGTGCCGGCGCTGTCGGGCGCCGGCCGCATTGCGGTGGGCGCGCCGACGGCCCGACCCACGGTCGTGAACATGTGGGCATCGTGGTGCGGTCCGTGCCGCGAGGAGATGCCTGCAGTGCAGCGGTTCGCCTCCACGCACCCCGACGTGCGCGTGGTGGGGGTGGCGGTGAACGACCAGATCGACGATGCACGCGCCTTCGCGAAGGAGGTGGGTGTGCAGTTCCCGCTTGCCTTTGATGCCGACCACCAGGTGGCCGATGCCTACGCGGTGAGCGGGTTGCCCACCACCATCGTGCTCGATCGCGAGGGGCGACTTGCCGCCACATGGCCGGGGCCGGTGACCGATGCGGACCTCACGCGCCTCACCTCTGCACTTGCCGCACGCGACTGATCCGAGGCCGTGGGCATACTCCACGCGTGACCATCGAGGACCGCGTCAATGACCACGCCGCACGGCACGCCCTTCTCCCATCGGGATCCGGGGTGCTGGCGCTCGTTTCAGGAGGAGCCGACTCGACGTGCCTCATGCACCTGTTGGCCCGCAGCCATGACGGTCCGGTGCAGGTGCTGGTGGTTGACCACGGGCTGCGACCCGCGGCCGCCGACGAAGCCGCTGCTGTGGTTGCCGCTGCGGAGGGGCTCGGGCTCACCGCGCATCGCGTGAATCTGAATCTTGCGCCCGGCCCGGCGGCGATGGAGCGGGCACGTGACGCGCGCCTGGCCGCCGCGGAGGACCTGCGCCGCAGCGAGGGGCTTGACGTCATCGCCACCGGTCATACGCGCACCGACCACGCCGAGACCGTGATCTTCCGCATCGCCCGCGGCACTGGTCGTACCGGCGCACTCGGCATCGCCCCGCGCCGCGATGCGATCGTGCGCCCGCTGCTGTGCCTCTCGCGGCACGAGACCCGTGCCTGGTGCGAGGCGCATGCCATCGCCTTCGTCGATGACCCCACAAACGACGACCGTGCCACGGCGCGTGCCCGCGTGCGTCACGGGGCAATGCCCGCACTGACCGACGTGCACCCTGCTGCAGAGGCGCACCTGGCGCGGCTCGCCGACCTGCTGCGCGACGAGGGCGAAGTGCTGGCCGCTGCCGCGGATGCCGCATGGGACCGCTGCAGTCGCCCCGGTGGATTGTCGGCCCGCCATCTGGCCGCAGAGCCCGTGGCGCTGGCACGCCTGCTCGTGCGGCGCCTCATCACTGAGGCCGGGCTGCCGTCTGATGCCCTGGGCGCGGAGCCGGTTGAGCGCGTGCGTGCACGGGCGACCCGTGGCCGTGGCCGCGATCAGATTCCCGGCGGCGTGGCGTCGATCACCCGGGGTGTGCTGTCGGTGCGCTCCCATGCGGCCGACATGGGGGCTGCGGCATGAGCAATCCGGCCCCCGGTGAGGTGCTGGTATCGCGTGAGCAGATTCAGGACCGCGTTGCCGAGCTGGCCGCCGAGGTGTCGGCCGACTACGCCGGTCGCGACCTGCTGGTCATCGCCATTCTCAAGGGCGCGGTGTTCTTCACCGCCGACCTGGTGCGCGAGATGTCCATCCCCACCGAGTTCGACTTCATGGCGGTGTCGTCGTACGGATCGGCCACGCACTCGTCGGGCGTGGTGCGCATCACGAAGGACCTCGACGTGTCGATCGAGGGCCGCCATGTACTGCTGGTGGAGGACGTGATCGACTCCGGCCGCACCCTCAGGTACCTCATGCGCAACCTCGCGGCGCGCGAGCCCGCATCACTTGAGGTGTGCACCCTGCTGGCCAAGCCGGCCGCTGAGCGGCTGGAGCATGTGGCGCGCTACGTGGGATTCCAGTTGCCCGACGTGTTCGTGGTGGGGTACGGGCTCGATGTGGCAGAGCGCCACCGCGAGCTGCCGTATATCGCGGCCTACGGCGACGCCGAGGGTTCGTAGCGACCATCGGATTTCCGGTGGCGTCAGTCGCTGCTACCCTCGTCATCTGTCCCCGAGCGGGAGTTCACCGCTGAGCCGGTTCTTCAAGAGTGCTGCGTTTCCCATTCTGATCGTCGTGCTTCTCGCCTTCGTGGCGCAGAAGCTCGTGACGTCCAGTTCGCAGCCCGCTGACACGCCCACCTTCACCGGGTACCAGCAGGATCTGGCGGCCGGCAAGGTCTCGCGCGTCACGATGCAGACGAAGGACCAGAACCTCGAGGTGACGCTCAAGGACGGCAAGACATACGTCACGGGCTACCCCGACAACTACGGCGCCCAGGTCACCGATGCCATCGACACCGCCAAGGTGCCGTTCGTCGTCGAGGGCCGCGGCGGCTCCGCGTGGTGGGGATTCCTCATCACACTGGCACCGTTCCTCCTCTTCTTCGTGTTCTGGATCTTCCTCATGAACCAGATGCAGGGCGGCGGGTCGAAGGTGATGAGCTTTGGCAAGAGTCGCGCCAAGCGCATGGCGCCTGACCAGCCGAAGATCACCTTCCGCGACGTTGCGGGTGCCGACGAGGCGGTTGAGGAGCTCGAGGAGATCAAGGAATTTCTCGAGAACCCCAAGCGGTTCCAGGCGCTCGGCGCGCGCATTCCCAAGGGTGTGCTGCTCTACGGGCCTCCCGGTACCGGTAAGACCCTGCTGGCGCGTGCCGTCGCGGGTGAGGCCGGCGTGCCGTTCTTCTCCATCTCGGGTTCCGACTTCGTGGAGATGTTCGTGGGCGTCGGCGCCAGCCGCGTGCGCGATCTCTTTGAGCAGGCCAAGCAGAGCTCGCCCTGCATCATCTTCATGGACGAGATCGACGCCGTGGGTCGCCACCGTGGCGCCGGCCTCGGCGGTGGCCACGATGAGCGCGAGCAGACGCTGAACCAGCTGCTGGTCGAGATGGACGGCTTTGAGGCCAAGGACAACATCATCCTGATCGCCGCCACCAACCGTCCGGACATCCTCGACCCGGCCCTGCTCCGTCCCGGCCGTTTCGATCGCCAGATCATGGTTGACCGTCCCGACCGCGCAGGTCGCGCCGAGATCCTGCGCGTGCACACGCGCGGCAAGCCGATCTCGAAGGACATCGACCTCGACACGCTCGCAGGCCAGACGCCCGGCTTCACCGGTGCCGACCTCGCCAACCTCGTGAATGAGTCGGCGCTGCTCGCCGCCCGCAAGGGCAAGAAGATCATCGACGAGCAGGAGCTCGAAGAGGGAATCCTTCGCGTCATCGCCGGTCCCGAGAAGAAGACCCGGCTGCTGTCCGACAAGGAGCGCGTGGTCACCGCGTACCACGAGATGGGTCACGCAATCGTCGGGCACTTCCTTCCGAACGCCGACCCGGTGCACAAGATCTCCATCGTCAGCCGCGGCCAGGCGCTGGGCTACACCATCTCGATGCCTTCGGAAGACAAGTTCCTCACCACGCGCGCACAGCTTGAGGACACCATGGCGATGACCCTGGGTGGTCGCGCCGCCGAGGAACTCGTGTTTGCCGAAATCACCACCGGTGCCGCCAACGACCTCGAGAAGGTCACGGCCACCGCCAAGCAGATGACCATGCGCTTCGGCATGAGCGAGAAGCTCGGCCCCCGCGTGCTGGGCCACAGCCAGGGCGCACCGTTCCTCGGCCGTGACATGCACTCGGAGCCCGACTACTCCGACGACATCGCCCGCCAGATCGACACTGAGATCCGCCGCATCATCGAGGACGCCTACCAGCGCGCCAAGGACATCCTGTCCGAGCATCGCAACGACCTCGAGAACGTCACGCAGGTGCTGCTGCGCCGCGAGACCATCGAACGCGACGAGTTCCTGCGTCTGCTCGAGGGCGAGGCGGAGGCCGACGTGTTCCGCGTGAAGGACGAGCGCGCCCGTCAGAAGGCCGCTGAGGACGAGCGTGCCGCTGCCGAGGCCGAGTCCGAGTCGTCCACGCGTCGCATGCCCGTGCCGCCGCCGGCACCGGGTCAGCCCGGCACCGCCGGCGCGTAGCCTTCCGCGCATCAGCGCGACCCTCTCATGGCTCAGGTCCCCATGCGTGATGGGGATCCTCAACGTCACTCCCGACTCCTTCGCGGACGGGGGGCAGCATGACGCCGCCGATACGGCGGTGGCACGCATCGCCGCGGTTGCCGCGCAGGGTGCCGCAATCTGCGACATCGGCGCCGAGAGCACGCGGCCCGGTGCCGCACCCGTGGGGCCCGATGAAGAACTGCGCCGCCTGGCGCCCGTCTTCGAGGCCATGCGCAGCGGCAGCATTCCCGTGCCCATCTCGATCGACACACGCCACGCGGTGACCGCCGCCGCCGCGCTCGACGCGGGTGCCGTGCTGGTGAACGACGTCAGTGCGGGGAGCGACCCCGACATGCTGCCGCTGGTCGCCGATCGCGGCGCGGCCATCTGTCTCATGCACATGCGGGGAGAGCCGCAGACGATGCAGGACGATCCGCGCTACGACGACGTGGTGGGGGAGGTTGCGGCCTTCCTCGGGTCGCGTCTGGCAGCTGCGGTGGCCGTGGGAGTGGCCGAAGACGCGGTGCTCCTCGATCCCGGCATCGGGTTCGGCAAGTCGCTCGACCACAACGTGGCGCTGCTCCGGGCACTGCCGCGCCTCGCGGCGATCGGCCGCCCGCTGGTGGTGGGTGCCTCTCGCAAGGGGATGATCGGCCAGATCACCGGACGCGAGGTGGGCGACCGCCTGCCGGGCTCACTGGGTGCCGCGCTCGCGGCCGTGGCAGGCGGTGCGTCGGTGGTGCGGGTGCATGACGTCGCCGCTACCGTTGACGCCCTTGCGGTGTTCCAGGCCATCCGCACAGGGGGCGCGCAGTGAGCAGCATGACCATTCATATCCGCGGGCTCGAAGTGCGGGGCAACCATGGTGTGCTGCCCGAGGAGCGTGAGAATGGCCAGCCCTTCATCATCGATGTGGCGATGGAGGTGTCGGACCTCACGTCATGCACCAGTGACGATCTGAACGACACCGTCGACTACGGCGCGGTGTCCGATGACGTGGCCGCCATCGTCGCCGGGCCCCCTGTTGATCTCATCGAGCGCCTCGCGCGCCTCATTTCCGATCGCGTACTTGAGGAGCCACTTGTCGAGGCCGTCACCGTCACCGTGCACAAGCCGGAGGCGCCGGTGGCCCATGTGTTCGATGAGGTCGCGGTGACGCTGCGCGTGGAGCGCAGCCCGGCATGAGCCGCTACTGGCTGTGTCTGGGGTCGAACCTCGGCGACCGGGCCGAGGCGCTCCAGCACGCCGTGGATGCGCTGGCCCACGAGGGTGTGGCTGTGCAGGTGGTGAGCGCGGTGTACGAGACCGCACCGCAGGACGTGGAGGACCAGCCCCCGTTTCTGAATGCCGTCGCCATTGCCGAGAGTGACCTCGATCCGTCCGCCGTGCTTGCGGTGGCCAAGCGCGTTGAGCGCGCCGCGGGCCGTGATCTCGACGGCCTCCGGTACGGACCCCGTCCCATCGATATCGACCTGTTGCTGTGGGATGGCGGGGCCTTTGAGGCGGATGACCCCCACCTGGTCATCCCGCACCTGCGTCTGGCCGAGCGCCGATTCGTGCTGGTGCCACTGCTCGATGTGGACCCGGCGCTCACGTTGCCCGACGGCACCTCCGTTGCCGCACGTGCCGAGGCGATCCCCGCCGCCGATCAGCCCGTGTCGCGTACCGACTATCCACTGGTGCCGCCGCGCTCAGCCGCACCCGGTCTATGATCCCGCGCCCATGTCGCACACCGATGAACTTGACGAGTACGACGCGGAGCTCGAACTCCGGCTGAAGCGCGAATACGCGGACGTGTTCCCGCTGTTCCGCTACTGCGTGCTCACGCAGGAGGCCACGTACCTCTGCAACCACCTTGACCGTCAGGTTGAGCCACAGGCCAACTACCCGTTCTTCAAGATCACGATGGAAGACGTGTGGGTGTGGGACAAGAACCGCCCAACGCGAATCATCCCGCGGGTTGAAGTGCACACCACGCAGGACATCACGGTCGAGGTGCTCAGGCTCGACGACGACGCCGCGCCCGACCCCGACGCGCCGATGGCGGGGGACTGACCATGCTGCTCGCCGTTGATGTGGGCAACTCGCAGACTGTCGCCGGTCTCTTCTCGGGCGATCAGCTCCTGCACGACTGGCGCGTGTCGACCATCCGCCGCACGACGGTTGACGAGCTGGCCGCGGGCCACGACACCATTCTCGAACTGCGCGGCGGAAGCCTCACCGAGGTGGACGACGTGGTGGTGGCGTCGGTGGTTCCCGAGCTCACGGTGGCGTATCAGGCACTGGCCGATCGCTATCTCGACCGCCCCGCCGTGGTGGTGGGCCCTGGCGTTCGCACGGGCATGCCGCTGCTGGTGGACAACCCCCACGAGGTCGGTGCTGATCGCATTGCCAACGCCGTCGCCGCGCATGCACGCCACGGTGGCCCGTGTGTGGTGGTCGACTTCGGTACGGCCACCACGATTGACGCGGTGTCGGCCGACGGGGAGTTTCTCGGTGGCGTCATCGCCCCCGGCGTCGACAGCGGGCTCGATGCCCTGTCGCAGCGCGCCGCGCGCCTCATGCGTGTTGAGCTGGCATCGCCGCCTGCGGCCATCGGACGCAATACGGTCGAGAGCATGCAGTCGGGCCTGGTGCTCGGCGCCGCCTCGATGGTTGACGGCATGGTGGCCCGCATTTCCGGCGAAATGGGTGCACAGCCGGTGGTCGTTGCCACGGGTGGCCTGGCCCCGCTGGTCATCCCGCACTCCGTCCTCATCGAGGAGCACGAGCCCATGCTCACCCTCGAGGGGCTCCGCATCGTTCACGAGCGCACCGTGGGTGCCCCGGCGCGGAGTCGCCGCCGGTGAAGAAGCGCATGCGCGCCCTTGTGGCGGCGCGCCAGCGTGAGCCGGTGGCGCCTGAGTCATTTGACGGGCCGTGGCCGCTTGCGGACGAATGGCGCGTGGGCGATGTGGTCATTCCCAACCGCGTGGTGCAGGCGCCGCTTGCGGGCATCGGAAACCGCGTGTTCCGGAGCCAGTCCCGTGAGCATGGTGCGGGCCTTGTGGTGTCGGAGATGGTGGCTGCCCACGGCATCCGTCACGGCAACCGGCGCACCACCCAGATGCTCGACGTGGTGCCCGGGGAGCACCCCATGGGTATTCAGGTGTTCGGGGGCGACCCTGACGTGATGGCCGAGGCGGCACGGGCGGTGCAGGAGGCCGGCGCCGACATGGTCGACATCAACATGGGCTGCCCGGTTCCGAAGATCATGAAGACGGGCGCCGGCGCCGCGCTGCTTGCCGACCCCGAGAAGGGTGCCGCCGTGGTGCGCGCCATGGTTGATGCCGTGGACATCCCGGTGACGGTGAAGATGCGCCGCGGTCTGACGCCCGGCGACATGGACCCGACCGAGGTGGCCCGCCGCTTTGAAGACGCCGGCGCCGCGATGATCACCATTCATCCACGTGCCGCCGCCGAGGAGTACTCGGGTACCGCCAACCACGCCATCAGCGCGGCGGTGGTGTCGGCCGTTGATATTCCGGTGGTCATCAGTGGCGATATCGCCGATGCCGTTCAGGCCCGGGCCGAGCTGGAACGCACGGGCGCGGCAGCGGTGATGATCGGCCGGGCGGCGCTCGGCAACCCATGGGTGTTCGGTGCCATCGCACAGGGGCGCCCCGACCCGCGGCCCTCGCTCCCGGAGGTCATCGCCGAACTCGAGGCCTTCTGCGACGGCATCGAGGGGCTGCTCGGTGCCGATCGCTCGTGTCATTACCTGCGTAAGTTCCACTCGTGGTACCTCACCGGGCGCGACGTGCCCGACGACGAGTTGCAGGCCCTCATGGAGGAGCCCGATCTCGCACAGGTGCGGCTGCGGCTGGCACGTCTGCGCGAAACGGCAGCACTCGCCGCGTGAGGCGCTCCAGGGCCACGCGACACACGGATTGCGCGCCCCCGACCGCCTCGGGTATCGTCCGCGGCCGCTTTCAGGGCAACGACGCAAGGGGAGGCTGCTTGTGGAACGCGAGGTGATCCTCACCGAAGAGGGCTACGCCAAGCTCCAGGACGAGATCGAGTACCTCACGACGACCAAGCGTCGCGAGGTTGCCGATCGCATCAAGACCGCACGTGAGTTCGGGGACATCTCCGAGAACTCCGAGTACGACGACGCCAAGAACGAGCAGGCGCACGTCGAGTCGCGCATCATCCAGATTGAGCACCAGTTGCGCAACGCCCGCATCGTCGACATTTCCGACGTGTCGACCGACGTGGTGGGCATCGGCACCAAGGTGACCGTGCGCACGTCGACCGACAAGAAGACCAAGAGCTTCGCCCTCGTCGGGTCTGCCGAGGCAGACCCGCTCAACGACCGCCTGTCGAACGAGAGCCCCATCGGCAAGGCGCTGATGGGTCGCAAGAAGGGCGACAAGGTCACTGTGGCCACCCCGCGCGGCCAGGTGGAGTACCAGGTCGTGAAGATCGAGGCGGAGGACTGAGCACCTCCCCCGACGTCCCGGGCGGGGCGCCCGAGGACGCCGATGGCGGTATTGAGCGCCTGATCGCCGATCGCCGCCAGCGCGCGGCCGAGTTGCGCGAGCAGGGAATCGACCCGTATCCAGCGCGGTTCACGGGGCGCATCCCCGTGGCGGATGCGCGTGCCCACGGCGAGTCGCTCGAGCCGGGTGATGAGGCCGAGGGCCAGGTGGCCGTCGCCGGTCGCCTGGTGGCCCGCCGCGGTCAGGGGAAGACCGTGTTCGCCGACGTGGAGGACCGCAGCGGCACCATGCAGGTGTGGGCCACGCTCGACCGTCTGGGCGAGCAGGGCCTCGGAGTGCTGGCCGGCGCGCACCTCGGCGACATCGTCGGCATCCGCGGGACCGTGGTGCGTACGCGCCGCGGCGAGGTATCGGTGGCTGCCGACTCGGTGCACATGCTGGCCAAGTCGCTGCGCCCGCCACCCGACCGCCACGCGGGCCTCACCGATCCGGAGACGCGCTACCGGCAGCGCTACCTCGACCTGATGGCCGCTGAGGACGTGCGCGAGCAGTTCATGATGCGCGCCCGCGCCATCGCCGGCGTGCGGCGATTCCTCGACTCGCGCGGCTTCATCGAGGTGGAGACGCCCGCGCTGCAGCCCATCTACGGCGGTGCCGCCGCGCGGCCGTTCGTGACGCATCACAACGAACTCGACCGCGACCTCTTCCTGCGCATCGCCACTGAGCTGTACCTCAAGCGCTGCATCGTGGGCGGCCTCGAGAAGGTGTACGAGATCGGCAAGGACTTCCGCAACGAGGGCGTGTCGTTCAAGCACAACCCCGAGTTCACGATGCTCGAGACCTATGAGGCCTACGCCGACTACGACGATGTGGCGGCCATGCTCGAGGAGATGGTGTCGTCAGCGGCCATCGAGGCCACGGGTGGCACGAAGGTCCCCTGGAAAGATGGCGAGATCGACTTCACCGCACCGTGGCGTCGCGTGCGCCTGGTCGACGCCCTCGAGGAGACCAGCGGCATCAACGTGATGGCGCACCCCGACGCCGAGTCGCTGCGCACGGCAATGCGTGCCGCAGGCCTCGACGCGCCCGACAATGCCCCGTGGCCCAAGCTGGTGGATGGCATCCTCAGCCAGTCGCTCGAGCCCACGCTCATCCAGCCCACCATCCTCATGGACTATCCGCTCGAGTTGTCGCCGTTCGCCAAGCGCCGCGAGGACGACCCACGGCTGGTGGAGCGCTTCGAGGCGTTCTGCGGTGGCATGGAGATTGCCAACGCATTCTCTGAGCTCAACGACCCCGACGACCAGCGCGAGCGGTTTGCGATGCTGCAGGCCGATCGGGCCGCAGGCGACGACGAGGCGCAGCCCGCAGACGAGGATTTCCTCATCGCGCTTGAGCACGGCATGCCGCCCACAGGAGGGCTCGGACTGGGCATCGATCGCCTGGTGATGCTGCTCACGGACCGCCATTCGATCCGTGAGGTCATCCTTTTCCCTGCAATGCGCAACTAATCAGGAGAATGGCGACGGTGCGCCTTGCGCCCGTGCCACGCCGGGAGTAATTTCCCCCGCCGTTCTCAGCAGCACACGAAATCGAGAGGTCACATGGCGAAGCCGCGCGGAAGCGGGCGCATCAAGAAGAAGAAGGGCGGGGCGCCTGCCCCGCGCAAGCGTCGTCCCCTTCTTTCTGCAGAGGAGCTCGACTGGAAGAACTTCCCGTCGCTCCGTCGCTTCCTCTCTGAGCGCGGCAAGCTTCGTTCGCGTCGCATCACCGGGCTCTCGCGCCGGCAGCAGACGCAGCTGGCCCAGGCCGTGAAGCGCGCCCGCACCATGGGCCTGCTGCCGTACCCCGACCAGGATCGTTCGGTCAAGGCGCACCGCGCCGCGAACCCGATTCAGGTGACCGAGGGTGGCGCTCCGGTGGATGAGGAGATCATCCTCACCGAGGAGCTCATCGAGGTCGAGGGTGTTGATGGTGAGACCGAGATCGTCGAGATCGACACGATCGAGATCATCGAGGAGCCGGTGGCCGTTGGTGCCGCTGACGCCGCGGAGGGCGACGAGGAGTAATCCTCGGGCGCGTCCGTACCGGACGCCACCCCGCGTGCCCATATCGCTGTTCAGTGGCCACCCCGTTCGCGGGGTGGTCCGAACACGCGTGCGATAATTCCCAGATGGAAATGGGTGCATGTCCGGCGTGCGACGCCGCGCTTATCTGGAGGCACAACGGTCTCTGGTGCGATCGGTGCCACCGCAAGGTGGAAACCTGCTGTGAGGGGGCTCCGCAGCAGTGCGTAAGCCCGGAACAGCGAACGACCGATCCCCCCATTGATGACACGGTGCCGGTGGTACGGTCATCGTCAATTGCATCCGCCGCCACGGGTCCCGAGGGGACCCACCAGGAGGATTAGGACCGATGTTCGAACGCTTCACCGAGCGCGCCCGTCAAGTCGTCGTGCTGGCCCAGGAAGAGGCCCGCACGCTCAAGCACAACTACATCGGCACCGAGCACATCCTGCTCGGCCTGCTGCGTGAAGAGGAGGGCCTCGCCGCCCGTGTGCTCGAGGGTCTTGAGATCACGGTTGAAGAGGTGCGCGCCCAGGTCATCCGCATCGTCGGATCGGGCGAAGAGGTCACCTCCGGCCAGATCCCATTCACGCCGCGCGCCAAGAAGGTGCTTGAGCTCGCCCTGCGCGAGGCGCTGTCGCTCGGCCACAACTACATCGGCACCGAGCACATCCTGCTCGGCCTCGTGCGGGAGAACGAGGGCGTCGCCGCCCGCATCCTCG
>CAIPNN010000106.1 GCA_903866425.1 uncultured Actinomycetes bacterium | reverse complement strand
TACTTCCAGAACGCCTGGCTCGACACGCTCGTGCTGGCCCGCCGTCTTCTGGGTGACCGGGTCGAGCGCCACGACCTGGCCACGCTTGCCAACTGGGCCAGCGCATCAACCACCCCGTGTCACCGTGCGCTGGCCGATGCCGAGGCCACGGCATCGGTGCTGGCGCGGTTGGTCGGCCTGCTGGGCGACGGCATGGCCACGCCCCTCGATCGGGTGATCGCAGTGGGGCAGCCCGGGGGGCCGCGGCTGGCCCACAAGGTGGCGCTGGCGGAGGACCTGCCATCGGCGGTGGGTGTGTACGTGATGCGCGATGAGCACGGGCGCGCGCTGCGGGTGGGGAGCGCGGGCAACATCCGCCGTCGGGTGCGGGGGTACTTCACGTCGGCCAAGCGCCAGGGCCGCCTCATGCTCCGGGCACTCGAGTCGGTTGACCGCGTCGATCACGAGGTCACCGGGTCGGAATTCGAAGCCGACCTGCGCGCACACCGCCTTGTGGCCGACCTTGCACCCACCTGTAACCGCCCGGTGGCGGGTACCACCTCGCGGAGATACCTGCGCCTTTCGGTGAGCGACGCCGGGGTCCGCATCAGCGCCGTTGCACGCGCATCGCGGGCCGGTGAGCACTTCGGCCCCCTCGGCGCGGAGCGATCGGCCCGCATGGCGAGTGAGGCGCTGCAGGTGCTTTTGCCGGCGGCAGCCGACGGCGGCGTCGCGCCGGCCGATGCCTGCCGACGCGTGCTGGGTGACGACCCGATCGTCGCCGCCGAGGAGTTGGTACTGCTCGTCGACCGGGCGGCGCGCGCCGGCGTGCTCGACGACCGCGCACATGCCGACGAGATTGATGCGCTCGTGGGGGTGGTCTCCGAACTCGCGGCTCTCGCCCGCGCCCGTGGCACGCGGTGCGTCCTGGTTGAACCGGGTCTTGACGCACAGTCGGTGGTGGCGTTCGTGGTGCGCGATGGCCTGGTGGCATCGCGCGTGGAGGTGCACGCCGGGGGTGAGGCGGGTGCCGCGCACCGGGTGCTTGCAGCGCTGGGCGCCCCCCGTCCCGACGCGCCGCTGCCACCGGCCTCGCTCGAGGAGATCGTCCTTGTACGCCGTCGCATTGAGCAGCGCACCGGGCATCCGGCCCTCATCACCGCACCGGCGGGTGCCGCTGCCCTCATGGATGCACTCCGTCGCGCCCGGGCCGCCCTTTCGCCCTCCGGGGTGGATGCCGCGCGGGGTATCGTGGCCGCGGCGTGAGCCGCACCGACCCCGAATCGCGCGCCGTTGGCGCACTCATCCGCTGGTACGGCCGCGAAGGCCATGATCTCCCATGGCGTCGCACCCGCGACCGCTGGGCGGTGCTGGTGTCTGAGGTGATGCTGCAGAGCACGCAGGTGTCGCGCGTGGTGCCGTATTACGAGGCCTGGATGTCGCGCTGGCCCACGGCTGCCGATCTTGCCGCAGCGCCGCTTGGTGACGTGCTCGCGCAGTGGCAGGGGCTCGGCTACCCGCGCCGCGCCCGCAACCTGCATGCCGCCGCTGCCGTGATCGCCCGCGATGGCTGGCCCCCAACCGACCGCCTCACCGACCTTCCCGGCGTTGGCGCGTACACGGCTGCAGCCGTGCGCTGTTTCGCCGACGGCGAGGCCGTGCTGCCCGAGGATGTGAATGTGCGTCGCGTCATCGCGCGCAGGTTCCCCGGGGGGTGGCCGGGTACTCCGCGCGGCCGCGGCTGGGATGTGGGACAGGCGCTCATGGATCTGGGCCGCGAGGTGTGCAGCGCCCGCGCGCCCAGGTGCGACGACGGCTGCCCGCTTCGCAAGGGCTGCCCCGCCGCCGACGCCGGGGTGGTGCATGAGGTGACGCCGCGCGCGCGGCGGCAGGGGCGGTATGAGGGGTCGCTCAGGCAGCGCCGCGGCACGCTGCTCAGGGCGCTTGCCGAGCAGGGGCGCGCCCCGGTGTCGGCCGACCCCGAGGCGGCCGAAAGCCTGGTTGATGACGGCCTGGCCGAGCGCCGTGGGCGATCGCTGGTGCCCGTTGCGAGCGCGGCCCGATGACGCGTCGCCGTGATGAGCCGGTGGTGGTTGTGGCCGCGGTGATTGAGCGCGGGGGGTGGGTGCTCATCACCCAGCGCCCCGAGACATCGGGCCATGCCGGCAAGTGGGAGTTTCCGGGCGGCAAGCGCGAACCGGGCGAGCGCGACGTGCAGGCGCTCCGACGCGAATTGCGCGAAGAGCTCGGCATCGAAGTGGCCGCGCCACGCATGATCTGGCGCGAGGATGCCGGCCCGCTGCGCCTGCGCTTCTACGCGTGTGAGTACCCGCCCCTGCAGCGCCCGCGCGCGCTCGTGAGCCCACAGTTCAGGTGGGTGCGACGTGAAGATCTGCCGCGCTACGAATTTCCGCCGGCCGACGACCGCCTGGTGGCGGCGCTGGCAGAGGATCGCGTGGGGCGACGAAAGCGCCGCCGACGCCGACGGCGCCGGGTACCATCTCGGCCGTAACCACGGAGGTTCATATGGCAAAGGCCAAGCGGGAGCGCCGGAGCAGTTTCCGGACCATGGACAGCGGTGACGACGTGCTCTCACGTCTCGATGCGATCGCAGCCCTTGAGGCTGCTGAAGAGCAGGCGCGTGGCGAGGCTGCCCCCGCCGACGCAGCGGACCCTGCCCCCGAGGCGTCCTCCGACTAACTCCCGGGTCGGGGGCTTCGCGCGAACGGCTCGCCCGTGGCAACGAATCGCACGCGGCCTCCCAGCTCTGCCGCGTTGTTTGCGACGCGCTCCAGGTGCCGGGCAACCAGTACGGACGCCGTCACCCATTCGCGGTCGCCAGGCACATCTTCCTCGCTGGCCGCTGCGCGCACGTCCTCAAGCATCAGGCGCACCGTGTCGGCTTCCACACGGGCCTGATCGCCCAGGTCGGCGTCCACTCGCGCAAGAGCCTGCACTGCTCGCGCCAGGCTGTCCACGGCGCGCGCCGACATGCGGCGGATCATGGTGTCGACTGGGGGCACGGACGATCCGGCCGTGGTGGATTCGGCCAGGCGGGCGATTGAGACGGCCAGATCCCCCACGCGTTCAAGGGCCACTGCGGTGATGAGGCCCACGTGCAGCAATCGGAGGTCACCCGCGAGCGGTGCGTACGTGAGGTGCACCTGATAGATGCGCGCGTCGAGGTCGACCAGATAGTCGTCAATCGCCTCGTCCTGCTGCATCACCCGCTCCGCCAGCCCGGCGTCGAGCGTCTCCCATGCGTCGACCGCGAGTTCCACCTGCGACAGCACGAGGCTCGCCATCTCGACGAGCCCCTCGCGCACGCCGATCATCTGCGTGTTGAGGTCTCCCGTTCCCACAGGGACGATGGTACGTAAGTGGTGCGGGGGCGCCCGCACCCGCACGGTCTGGCGGCAACCCCGGAGTAGCCTCGGCATCCGTGACTGCTCCGACCCTCATCGGTGATGCCTGGCGGCAGTTCCAACGGCCCTGGGTGTTCATCCCCTTCATCGTCCTGCTGACGATGGCCGGCCTCTGGTTCGACTCCCTGGGCGGGCTGGGGTTGCAACTGGCGCTGTCGGCAGTGGCCTGGGCCGTGCTGTTGGTCAGCTGCATTCCGCTGTCGCCCATCGACCGGGCCCGCGTGGCGGTGGTGGTTGTGGTGGCCACAACTGCGGAGATCCTCTGCTCGCTCATCTGGGGTATCTACGACTACCGGCTGGGCAACCTGCCCGTGTTCGTGCCGGCAGGCCACGGTCTGGTGTACCTCGTCGGGTATCGCTTCTCGCAGACGCGACTGGCCAATGCGCATCACGCGGTGGTGCGTGCGGTTGCCATCGTCGGCGTCGCCACGTGGGCGGTGCTGGGGCTGTCGGGCGTGCTCGGGCGCATTGACGTGGCGGGGGCCATCGCATCGGCCGTCCTCATCGTGTTCCTGCTGCGCGGTCGCGCACCCGAGCTGTATGCCGGTGTGTTCTTCTTCGTGGCATTCCTCGAGATCTGGGGTACGTGGGTGGGCACATGGCGTTGGGAGGAGTACATCCCGGGCCTTGGCCTGATGAACGGCAACCCTCCCAGCGGGGCTGCTGCCGGCTACGTGCTGTTCGACATCCTCGCCCTGGCGCTGGCCCCAGCGGTGCTTGCGGGGTGGCGACGCCTCACCCGGCGGAGCGGCGCAGGCGGCGATTCGTCGTTGGCGTCTGATGGCGGCCGGTGACTGATCCCGGGCCCACAGGATTTCGGCCGGTCGGGCATCCGCTCTTCTCGGGTGACGTCGACGTGCCGCCGGCGCCCGTCGCCGACGGAGCCGTGCTGGCCGGCCTCCTCGACCGCGCCCTGCGCATCGCCGATGAGGGCACGCCCGCGCAGGCGCTGGTGGATCTCGCCGTGCACGCGTGGATGGAGGGGCACATCGATGGGGAGGATCGCTGCGAGGCATGCGACGGCGCCTGCGGATTCCCGCGCGGTATGGAGCGCCCCGACGCAATTGTGCAGGCGTGCCTGGGGGGGCGACGCCCCGGTGCAGTACCCGGCCTGCAGGCCCCTGGCCCCGTGGGGCCATTCCCGGATCCATCCGACCCGGTGCTCGTGGCGCTGGTGATCGGGGCGCTCACGCTGCTGGGCGAAGGCCGCCCCGTGGATCGGGTGCTGCCCATGGTCGCTGCACGCGCCTGGGCGGAGGGGCACATTGAGGGCGAGGAGCGCTGCACGGGTTGCGATTGGCGGGGCGGGTTGGCCAAGGCGGCCGATCGCGATGCCGCCGCGCGCGGTGAGGCGGCACCGGGTGATGAGTAGCGTGCCCGCAATGCGCATTGGCGTTGTTGGAGCCGGGCTGATGGGTGCGGGGATGATCCGCAATCTGGTCGCCGCTGGCCATGAAGTGCATCTGTTCGCGCGCACGCCGGCGCGGGCCGGGGGGCTTCCCGCCACCCTCGCGCCGGGTGTCACGCACGTGGCCGACGGCGCCGACATCCTGCTGCTGTCGGTGACGGACTCCGACGACGTCATCGAGGTGGTCACGGCGGCCATGGCGGCGGAGGTGCCGCCACCGATCATCTGTGACACGTCCACGATCGCCCCTGCGGCCGCGCGTGCAGCTGCCGCAATCGCTGCTGCGGGCGGGTCGGAATACCTCGACTGCCCCGTGAGCGGCGGCCCTCCGGGGTCGGACGCCGGCACGCTTGCGGTGATGGTGGGCGGCAGCGACGCCGGTGTGGCCGCGGCTGCGCCGGTGCTCGATGCCATCGGCGATCCGGCCAAGCGTGTGCACTGCGGACCGGTGGGCGCTGGGCTCGTGGCCAAGTTGGTGAACAACCTTCTGGTGGCGGTCATCTCGGCGGGCACTGCTGAGGCGTTCGGCATGGGGCAGCGCGCAGGCGTTGACCCGGAGGTGCTCGCGCGCGTGGTGCAGGCGTCCTCTGGCGACTCGTGGCAACTGCGCAATCTGTTTCCGCGGGTACTTGCCGGCGACCACCGGCCCGGGTTCCGCACGCGCGACCTGCGCAAGGACCTGGGCCACGCGCGCGACCTGGCTGGCGCGCCGCTGGCAATTGGTGATGCCGCAGCCGCGCTGTTTGACCAGGTGGATGGCACACTCGACTACGGCGCCGTTGCGCGCCTTCTCATGGACCTGCCGGAGGCACCCACATGATCACCCTGTTCCAGATCACCGGATCGTCATCGTTCGCCGCGCATGCCGCACTTGAGTGCGCGGGTGCCGAGTACGAGGTGGTCAACGTGCACCCGCAGCGCCGCGACGAGGCGCCGGGTTTTGCCGACACCAATCCCCTCAAGCGCGTGCCTGCGCTGCGCGACGGTGATGTGTGCGTGTCAGAGACCGGTGCGGTGCTCATGTGGATTGCCGACCGCTTTCCCGACGCACACCTTGCGCCCCCTGTCGGGCACCCGGCGCGCGCTGATCACTACCGGTGGATCACCTGGTGCGCCAACACGCTGCACGTGGGCTGGTGGCCGGTGATGGTGCCGCGGGCATACACGCCGGAGGAGTCCGCGTGGCCCGCCATGGAGGCGCAGGGGCGCGAGGCGATGACGCGGCACGGCCAGCACCTCGAGCGGTGGCTTCAGTCACACGAGTGGCTCGCGGGTGACCACCCCGGCGTGTCGGACATCTACGTGTACATGATCGCGGGCTGGGGCAGCTACTACGAGGATCTGCAGATCGGTGGCGACGCCGTGGCCGATCACTACGCCCGCGTGGGCGCCCTCCCCGGTGTCGCGCGTGCCCGCGAACGGGACGATCTGGACGAGCGCCTCAAGCGGTACCACCCCGACCTGCGGGGCGGCCAGCCCCTCTAGTCGTCTGCCCGCATTGACTCGGGCGTGAACCGCGCGATCCAGCGCGGCAGCTTGCCGCGCAGCGGTTCGGGGCGGAAACGGCGGTCGAGAATCCACAGGCCCGCGGCGGTGATGGCCGCACCCGACAACGCGATGGCAATGTCGACGGGGTTGATCAGCGCGAGCGCGAAGAAGTCGCGCAGTGGCGCCACCAGGATGACCGCTGCGTACGCACCGCCCATGATGAGGCACAGCAGGATGACCCAGGCGCTGCGCTTCACCCCGGCGATCTCAAGCACGATCACGAGCCACAGACCGATGGTCATGAGCGCCGTGACCGCGATGGTGCGTGCGGTCATCACATCTGCGCCCTCCACATTTGTGGCGAACAGGTAGCTCGAGGTCACGCCGAGCCCCGCGGCGATCCCGGCCGGTAGCGCGAACTGGAATGTGCTGGTGACGAACTCGCGCATACGCCACGGGCCGGTACTCGGTGCGAGCGCCAGGAACAGTGCGGGGATGCCGATGGTGAGCGTGGAGAGCAGGGTCAGATGCCGCGGCAGGAATGGGTAGCTGGCGGGGGTGAGGCCCACGGTGAGGATGAGGAATGCCGCGAGGAAGGACTTCGTGACAAACAGGTTGCTCACGCGCTGCAGGTTGCGAAGCGCCCGCCGGCCTTCGCCGACCATGGGCGCGACGGCACCGAACCCGCCCCGCACAAGCACGATGTCGGCCACGGCACGTGCCATCTCGGTGGCCGTGCCCGGCGCAATGGCCACCCGCGCCGCCTTGAGCGCGGGGACGTCATTGACGCCGTCGCCGAACATGGCCACGTTCTTGCCCTGTGCAGCCAGCGCCCGCACGATGCGCTCCTTGTCGTCGGGCGTGGCACGGCCGATGACCCCGGCATGGGCCACCGCACCGGCGAGTGCCGTCGGGTCGTCGGGAAGCGTTGACGCAAGCACAGGGGCCGGTGCCCGCACACCGCAGTCACGTGCGATCGCGCCCACGGTGGCGGGTGCATCGCCCGACACCACGTGTACCTGCACGCCCTCGCGCGCGAGAAACGCAATGGCCTCGCGCACGTCCGGCTGCAGCGTCTCCGACAGGGCGATGATGCCCAGGGGCGTAAGGCCCTCGGGCGGGCCGTCGTCGGTTCCGGGCGTGCCCAGCGGCACATCGCCACGGGCAAGTACCAGCACGCGGCGCCCGGCCTCAGCCTCACGCGCGACCTCGTCGGCCAGCGGGCCGGGGTTGATCACGCCGGGCGCGCCGAGCACCAGTGACGTGCCGTTGACGCGAATGCCCGACCAGCGCCTGCGCGACGAGAAGTGCACCACCTCGTCAGGGTCGTGGCGAACTCCGGGGATGGCCAGTGCGATGGCGGCCACCGTCTCGTCCTGGTCGGCCCAGGCGGCGGCAAACGTGCCAAGAGCGGCATCCAGCACGGCGGGGTCGACATCGGGCAGCGGCTCGCGGGCCACGAGGCGCGCATGCCCCGTGGTAAGCGTGCCGGTCTTGTCGAGTAGCACCACGTCAACCGACGCGAGCGACTCGATCGCGGCCAGTTGCTGCGACAGTGCCCCTCGACGCGTCATGCGGAGCGCCGCCACGGCGTAGGTGACGCTCGCCAGCAGGATGAGGCCCTCGGGGAAGAGCGTGACCACGGCGGCGGTGGCGGTGGATACCGTCTCGCCGGCATCGGTCTGCCGGTGCCACAGCGCCATGGCCAGCACCGCCGCCAACGGGATCATCAGCGCAACCATGGCCAACTGCAGGCGGTTCATTCCGCGCTGCAGTGGCGAGAGGGGGTGGCGGAACGCACGCGCTGCGCCCGCAAGCCTGCCGGCGTATGAGTCGGCCCCAACCGCAGATGCGACGAACGACCCTGCACCCTCGGCACAGAAGGCACCTGCCCTGACCGCGTCGCCGCAATCGCGCCCAACGGGGCGGGTCTCGCCGGTCAGCACCGACTCATCGAGTTCAAGGCCCTCTGCCGACCGCAGCACGCCGTCCGCGGGTACCTGATCACCGGCCCCCAGTACCACCAGGTCACCGGGCACCACCTGATCCACTGGTATACGTCGCTCGACACCGTCGCGTACCACCCGCGCGGTGGGTGCCACCAGCGCGGCCAGACGGTCGACGGCTCGCTTGGCACGCACCTCCTGCACGATGCCGATGGCGGTGTTGGCCACGAGGATCACGAGGAAGAACCCGTCGCGCCAGTCACCGAATACGAGCGTGAGCGCTGCGAAGCTGGCGAGGATCAGGTTGAACAGCGTGAGGACGTTGGCGCGCACGATGCCCACGTAGGTGCGTCCGCCGGGCGATTTGCGCACGTGGGTACGCCGCGTGGCCGCCTCGGCTGCGGAAAGGCCGCCGGGTCCCGGGTCAGCGGGCAGTGCTTCGTGCGTTTTCGCCGTGCTGCTCACACCGTGAGGTTCGCATCCAGCGACCCGGCGCGCCTCGCCGTGCCCTATGTCGCTGGTACGATCCGCTGCGTGAAGCGTCTCCCGCCGTTTATCGGCGCCATGGCCCTCCTGGCCATTCCGGCGGCCCTGCTGGGCGCGGGTGCTCCGCCCGCGCCCCGCGCCGCCGCGTGGGTCGTTGCCGATGGCGCCACCGGCGAGATTCTCGCCCAGCGCAACATCGACACGCCGCGGCCGATGGCCAGCACCACCAAGATGATGACCGCGCTCGTGGCCATGGACAGCGGTGCCCTTGATCGCGTGGTGACGGTGTCCCCGGCCGCCGTCGCGGTGGGCGAGTCGTCTGCGGGCCTCAAGGCGGGGGAGCGAATTCAACTGCGCCACCTGCTGCGCGCGCTGCTGGTGGGCAGCGGCAACGACGCCGCCGTGGCCATCGCCTACGGGGTGGCTGGCTCGGAGTCGGCCTTTGTCGATCTGATGAATCAGAAGGCGAAGGAGATGGGCCTCACCAACACGCACTTCGTCAACCCGCATGGGCTCGATGCCACCGGTCACTACGCATCTGCGCGCGACCTGCTGGCCATCGGGGAGGCGGTGATGAAGCAGCCGTTCCTGCGCGGAATCGTCGGCAACCGTTCGATCAGCGTGCCCGGGCCCGGTGGCCCGCGCAGGCTTACCAGCGAACATGACCTGTTGTCGGTCCTGCGTGCCGCCGATGGCGTGAAGACCGGGCACACGAATGGCGCCGGATATGTCGAGGTGGCGCACGCCACCGACCCGGTGACGGGCGTTGGCCTGTTCGCCGTGGTGATGGGCAACGCGAGTCGGGCGGAGCGCGCCGCCGACGCAAAGGGGTTGCTCACCTGGGGCTTTTCAAATTACGCAAAGCCCACGGTGCTGGCGAAGGGCACAGCCGTGGTGCGCGTGCCGGTGCAGGGTGCCCCGGGGGTGGAGGTGCCGCTTGTGGCATCGCTCCCCGTGAGCGCAACGGTGCGCGTGGGCAAGCCCATCAGAGTGCGAATCTCCGCACCGTCGCAACTTGTGGCGCCCGTGGCCGCCGGCGCCCGTACCGGCACGGTTGAGGTGCTGCAGGACAACGCTGTGGTTGCCCGCCGACCGTTGATGGTCGGCGCTGCGGTGGCGTCACCGGGGTGGATGGATGGCATTCGGTCGGGCTTTGAGGGGATAGGGTCCGTATTTACATGATCCTCACCGTCACCCTCAACGCGGCCCTCGACCGCACCCTCATCGTTCCCAACTTCCAGGCCGGACGGCGGCACCGCGCCAGCGATGCCCTCACGCTGCCGGGCGGTAAGGGCGTGAACATCGCTCGGGCCCTGCGCAACCTGGGGCAGCCCGTGATCGCCACGGGCCTTGCCGGCGGCCGCACCGGGACGGCCATCATCGAGCAGCTCACGGCGGAGGGCATCCTCAACGATTTCGTGCGAATCGGGGATGAGTCGCGCACATCCACCGCGGTGGTCGACCCCACATCGAACCAGCAGACCGAGATCAACGAGTACGGCCCGTCGGTGACCGACGCCGAACTCGCCGTGCTCACCGAGAAGCTGGGCTATCTCACGCGCGGTGCCGACATCGTGGTGCTCGCGGGGTCGCTGCCCCGTGATGTACCGGCCGACTACTACGCAGTACTCGCCAAGGAGCTCGCGCGTCCTGATCTGCGCATCGTGGTTGATGCCCCCGGCCCCGCGCTGCGTGGCGCACTGGCATCTGAGCCGTGGCTGGTGAGCCCGAACGTGCGCGAGGCCGAGGACGTGGTGGGCAACGAGTTCGGCGATGACGAGGACGCGGCGCTGGGCGCCGCCACGCTGTGCGGAATGGGCGCCGGTAATGCGCTGGTGCACGACGAGCGCGGCTGTGTCGCGAGCATCGGCGATGACGAATCGGGACGCCGCACGCTGCTCGCGCGCATGGACGCCATGTCTGACGTGGTGAGCACCGTCGGTTCAGGTGACGCCTTCCTCGCCGGGTTTCTGTCGGGCACGTACTCAGGTGCGGGCGAGGAGGACGCCCTGCGCACGGCCGTGGCCTGCGGCGCCGCCAGCACACAGCTGCTCGGTGCCGGCGTTCTGGATGGCGGCGACGTCGAGGCCATTGCCCGTCAGGTGGCCGTCGAAGAGGTGGCCGCGGGGTCGTAGGGGGCCCCCGGAACCTGTTCTGGGGCGTGCCCCCGGCGTCCGAGCGGGGGTGGTAGGTTGGCCCCTCGAACGACGTGACGAGGGGGAACCGGGTGGAGATCGAGATCGGCCGTGGCAAGCGCGGGCGTCGGGCCTATGGGCTCGATGACATCGCCATCGTCCCCAGTCGCCGCACGCGCGACCCCGAGGACGTCGATCTCTCCTGGAAGCTCGGCCCGCACACGATGGATATGCCGCTTCTGGCATCTGCCATGGACGGCGTGGTGAACCCGGCAACGGCGATCAAGATCGGTCAGCTCGGTGGTCTGGGTGTGCTCAATCTCGAGGGCATTCAGAGCCGGTACGAGGACCCTGACGCCGAGCTCAAGCGCATCGCGGAGTACCCGCCCGAGAAGGCCACACGCGGCCTGCAGGACATCTACCGGGCCCGCGACGTCAATGCCGAGCTCATGGTGGAGCGCATCAAGGAGATCAAGGCCGCCGGTGTGCTCACCGCGGGCTCGCTCACTCCCCAGCGCGTTGAGCAGTTCATCGGTCCGGCGCTTGATGCCGGGCTCGACATCCTGGTGATCCAGGGCACGGTGGTCTCGGCCGAGCACGTGTCGTCGTCGGTTGAGCCGCTCAACCTCAAGCAGTTCATCGCCGACCTGCCCGTGCCGGTCATCGTGGGCGGGTGCGCGTCGTACTCCACCGCGCTGCACCTCATGCGCACCGGGGCCGTTGGCGTGCTGGTGGGTGTGGGCCCCGGCGCCGCCTGCACCACGCGTCAGGTCATCGGCGTGGGCGTGCCCCAGGCCACGGCAATCGCCGACGCCGCGGGTGCCCGCATGCAGCACCTGCTCGACACCGGCGAGTACGTCAATGTCATTGCCGACGGCGGCATGGCCTACGGCGGCGACCTCGCCAAGGCCATCGCCTGTGGGGCGGACGCCTGCATGGTGGGCTCGCCCCTCGCCAAGGCCGCCGAGGCCCCGGGCCACGGCAACCACTGGGGCATGGCCACGTTCCACCCCGAGCTTCCCCGTGGCACGCGGGTGCGCACCACCAGCATCGGCACGCTCGAGGAGATTCTTCTGGGCCCGGCGCACGAGAACGACGGGTCGCTCAACCTCATCGGCGGCCTGCGCAATGCGCTCGCCACCTGTGGCTATGAGTCGATCCAGAGCTTCCAGAAGTGCGAGGTCATGATCGCGCCGGCGCTCAAGACCGAGGGCAAGAAGCTGCAGCACGCGCAGTCCGTCGGCATGGGCTGACGTGGGGGCATTTCACCTCGCCCCTGAGTTGGAACATCAGGCTGCCGGCGGCGTGCTGGTGGTCGACTTCGGGGCGCAGTACAGCCAGCTGATCGCCCGCCGTGTGCGTGAGTGCCGCGTGTTCTCGGCCATCGTGCCGCACGACATCAGCCCTGACGAGGTGGCGCGCATCGCCCCTGGCGGCATCATCCTGTCGGGCGGGCCCGCGTCGGTGTACGAAGACGGCGCCCCCGCGCTCGACCGCCGTCTGCTTGAGCTCGGTATCCCCGTGTTCGGTATCTGTTACGGCATGCAGTCGATGGCGCAGGCGCTGGGCGGTGTGGTCACCAACAACGGCACCGGCGAGTTCGGCCGCACCGACATCCGCGTGCATTCCCGCGAGGGCCTGTTCCGCGACCTGCCGGCGGAGACCTGCTGGATGAGCCACCGCGACGCGGTCACCACGGCCCCCGAGGGCTTCAAGGTGACGGCTGAGACGGACGGCGCGCCGATCGCCGCCATGGAGGACCGCGAGGGCCGCCGATTCGCCGTGCAGTTCCACCCCGAGGTGGTGCACACGCCATTCGGCACCGACCTGCTGAAGGCATTCCTGTTTGACGCGTGCGACCTGGCGCCCACATGGACGCCGGCCAACGTCATTGACGATCAGGTCAAGCGCATCCGCGAGCAGGTGGGCGACCAGCGTGCCATCTGCGGTCTGTCGGGCGGCGTGGACAGCGCCGTGGCCGCACTGCTGGTGCACCGGGCCATCGGCGACCGCCTCACCTGTGTGTTCGTCGACCACGGCATGCTGCGCATGAATGAGGGCGAGCAGGTCGAGGAGGCCTTCGGCCGCCACTTCAACGTGCCGCTCGTGCACGTGCGCGCGCAGGACCAGTTCCTATCGAGGCTTGCGGGCGTCACCGACCCCGAAGAGAAGCGCAAGATCATCGGCGCCGAGTTCATCAACACCTTCGATGCCGAGGCCGCCAAGCTGGGAAATGAGAAGTTCTTGGTGCAGGGCACGCTCTACAGCGATGTCATCGAGTCGGGTGGCGGCACCAATGCCGCGGTCATCAAGAGCCATCACAACGTGGGTGGTCTGCCCGACGACATGGAGATGGACCTGGTGGAGCCGCTCCGCCAGCTGTTCAAGGACGAGGTGCGCCTGGTGGGCGAGGAGCTCGGCCTGCCCGAGCGCATGGTGTGGCGCCAGCCGTTCCCCGGCCCGGGCCTTGCCATCCGCATCATCGGCGAGGTCACCGCGGAGCGGCTCGACATCCTGCGTCAGGCCGACTTCGTGCTGCAGGAGGAGATCCGCCTTGCGGGTCTGTACCGCGACCTGTGGCAGTCATTCGCCGTGCTTCCGGCCGTGCGCTCGGTCGGTGTGCAGGGCGACAGCCGCACCTACGCGTACCCCATCGTCATCCGCGCGGTCACGAGCGACGACGCCATGACGGCGGACTGGGCCAGGCTGCCCTACGACGTGATCGAGAAGATCTCGAGCCGCATCATCAACGAGGTACAGGGTGTGAACCGGGTGGTGCTCGACGTCACGAGCAAGCCCCCCGGCACCATCGAGTGGGAGTAGTTACTCCGCCCGGGCGATGATCTCGCCGCCGCTGCGCTCGATGCGCACGGCGTCGGCACCCTCGACCTCAAGGAAGTCCACGAGTTCGGCAACCTTGGTGTCACCCAGGACGCTGACGATGCGGTCCGCCGACACCTTGGTGGTGTCGTCGTTGCGGAGGCCCTCGAGGCGCAGCGCGTCGCGATCGGCGCGCGAGGTGTGGTGCCAGCAGAAGGGGCTCGTCACGTAGGGCGTCTGCATGCAGCGTCGGCCGTGCTGAGCCGTTGCCTGACAGCGCTTCATGATGGGTGAGCCGGCCTTCATGCTGATTCCTTTGCGAGATGCGCGTCAGCGTGCGCGGGTTGATGAGGTGTCAAACCTGACATATCAGGGGGGTGGATGCCTCGACTTCGGGACAGGGGTTCACATAGTGAGACACCGTGGCCGGGAACCGTGCCGCCAACGGTTGCGGCCGGGCATTCGCTCCCCTACGATCCCGCGTCGTTCCGCAGGTGGTGTGGATGCCGCCTGCCCATGCATCGGAGGACCGTGCCAACCGCTCACGCAACCAAGTCGACCATCAGCGCCAAGTCCGGCGACGTTGATCGCCGCTGGTACATCGTCGACGCCGAGGGTCAGAACCTCGGCCGCCTTTCCGCAACGATCGCGGAGACGCTGCGCGGGAAGCGCTCGCCGTCCTTCACTCCCCACGTTGACTGCGGCGACTTCGTCGTCGTCATCAACGCGGAGAAGATCATGGTCACCGGCCAGAAGCTCGACCAGAAGCGCTACTGGCGCCACTCGGGCTACCCCGGTGGCATCAGGAGCCGCACGCTGCGCGAGCAGCTCGACCGTGGTCCTGAGGAGGTCATCCGCAAGGCAGTCCGCGGCATGCTCCCCAAGAACTCGCTGGGCCGGAAGCAGCTGCTGAAGATGAAGGTCTACGCCGGCCCCGAGCACCCGCACGAGGCGCAGTCGCCCGAGCCCCTCCGGCTCGAGAGGAAGGTCACCGCATGAGCACCGCCCAGGTCCGCATTCAGGCAACCGGCAAGCGCAAGACCTCGGTCGCCCGCATCATCCTCGAGCCGGGCGATGGCACCATCACGTGCAACGGCCGTCCGATTGACGACTTCTTCGGTCGTAAGGTGCTCGTCACCGCCGCCAAGTCGCCGCTGGTCATCGCCGGCGTCGAGGGACAGTTCTCGGTGAAGGCCCGCCTGAACGGCGGCGGCATCTCCGGTCAGGCCGACGCGCTCCGCCACGCCGTGGCACGCGCCCTGGTCGAGATGGACGAGAACCTGCGCCCCGACCTGAAGCGCGAGGGCTTTCTCACGCGTGACGCGCGCGAGAAGGAGCGCAAGAAGGCGGGCCTCAAGGGCGCCCGCAAGCGTCCTCAGTTCTCGAAGCGCTGAGCGGGACCGCGCGCCCGGCCCGGAGCCTCTTCGGGACCGACGGCGTGCGCGGCGTCGCGAACGCCGACCTCACGCCGGAACTCGCCATGGCGATTGGACGGGCCCTCGGCCTGTCCGTGCATGGCGGGGGTTCCGTGCTGGTCGGGCGCGACACACGTCGCAGCGGCGAGATGCTGGAAGCCGCGCTGGCCGCTGGCATCGCGTCTGCCGGTGACGACGTGGTGCTGGGCGGCGTGCTGCCCACGCCAGCCGTGGCCGAGTTGGTGGCGGCGGACCCCGGGCTTGCCGCCGGCGTGGTCATCAGTGCGTCGCACAATCCGTTTCCGGACAACGGCATCAAGATCTTCGGACCAGATGGCTTCAAGTTGCCCGACGATGCCGAGGCGGCCATCGAGGCCCTCATGGCCGACGCAGCCGGCGCACGCCCCACGGGGGGTGGCGTGGGCAGCATCCGCCACTGGCCCGAGGCTGCGGAGGCCTACCGCGCCAGCCTGATCGCCCGTACCCAGGTGCGCTTCGATGGCCTGCGCCTGGTGGTTGATTGCGCCCACGGCGCCACCGTCACCACGGCCACGCAGGTGCTGGGCGCGCTGGGCGCCGATCTCACCATCATCGGCGCCGACCC
>CAIPNN010000105.1 GCA_903866425.1 uncultured Actinomycetes bacterium | reverse complement strand
CGAGGTCGCGGTCGTCCGGGCCCTCGGGCAGCGGCACCACCACGTCGGCACGGGCGGATACCAGCTCGGCAAAGCCGCCATGGCGGTCCCATCCCGTGAACGTGGCCTCGGCGCAGAGGTTCTCGCGACCGGTCAGGCAGTTGGGGCATGTGCCGCACGAGCCTGCGAGCCAGGTGAGGCCGGCACGGTCGCCTTCGGCCCACCCCGTGACGCCCTCACCCACGGCGTCAATGCGCCCGGCCACCTGATGCCCGAGGATGATCGGCATGGTGCGCGCTGCCAGGTGCCCCTCGGCAATCTGCAGGTCGGTGCGGCACGCGGCGCAGGCGCCCACGGCGATGCGCACCTCGCCGGGCCCCGGCTGGGGATCGGGGAAGGTTGCGAACCGGAGCGGCTTGGTGCCGATCGGGGCCGTCGATACCAGGACCATTGCGCGCATACGGCATGATCCTCGCATGCCGAGCCCCGTTGCCGCGCCGTCTGCGCCGCTTGCCAGTGGTGACCCCACACGCCGTCACGGCGTCGAGGTGCATGGCGCCGTGCTGTTTCCCGGGCTGACGCGTCCCGAGGCAGATGCCGTGGCCGGGTGGCTGGGCGCAGTGCACGCGCCGGAACAGGTGCTCGTGCCCGTCGAGATCGGTGTGGTGCTGAGCGATGGCGCGGGCCCGCATCTGCTCGATGCACATGGGGCGTTGGTTCTGGTGCTCGGCCCGCACTCCCACGTTGCGGGTGCCCACGTGGCGATGGGCGCGCCGAGCCCGCTGCATGCCATCGGTGCCGTGGAAGACCACGGCACGCACTGGGTGTGGCGTGCGCGCCGCGATGTGCCGGAGCCGGATCGCGTCGAGGCGCTCGATTCGCTCGACGCCTGCCGGGACGCCGAGGCACTCGTCGGATGGGGGGCGGTGGGCGGCGGCTCTGCGCGTACGCT
This sequence comes from uncultured Actinomycetes bacterium, assembly GCA_903866425.1. Classification (GTDB taxonomy): domain Bacteria; phylum Actinomycetota; class Thermoleophilia; order Miltoncostaeales; family Miltoncostaeaceae; genus SYFI01. Next base: position 1,272 of record CAIPNN010000105.1, on the reverse strand, counting down.
CGCGCCGTGAAGGCAGAGGAATACGTGGTCAGCTTCGTCGCGATCAACGCGCGTGATCTTGATGGGGATGAACGTGAGCGGCTCGATGACGCCCTGCACCGGATGCCGGGTATCCGCGCGGTCGGCCACGTGCGGTGTGATTCGGAGTCGCGCACGCTGGTGGCCGCCTTTGCGATCCCCGTGGCGCAGGCGATGGCTGAAGCCGCGCGCGATGGCGGGCGCCTGGCCAAGGAAGTGTTGCTGGCGGCGCGCATCCCCGATGCGCGACTGGTGGAGATGACCGTGCGCATGAGTGACCCCGCGCACTGAGCCATTGTGTGGTGCGGGTGTCGCACACCCCGTACTCGCCGCATTCCGGAGGCACGACGCGCAACACTTGTCGGCGTGACCGCCAGCCCCCGCACCGTGATGTGGTTCAGGCGCGACCTGCGGGTTGACGACCACCCGGCCCTTGCGGCAGCTGCTGCCCGTGGCGAGGTCGTGGCCCTGTGGGTCGCCGACCCTGCGCTCCTCAATGCACCGCACCACCGGGCGCCCGTGCGGCAGCGCTTCCTGCGTGCCTGTCTTGAGGCGCTTGACGCGCAGTTGCGCGACCTTGGGATCGCACTCGTGGTGCGGGAGGGGGATCCGGCACAGGTGGTGCCGGCCGTCGCGGCCGAGACTGGTGCCGACTGCGTGGTGGTGACCGATGACGTCACCCCGTACTCGCGCCGACGCGATGCGGCGGTGGCCGACGCGCTTGCGCCCGCGGGCGTGGCGTTTGAGGCCATCGGGGGCCCCTGGCGGGTGCCGCTTGACCACCTCGCAGGCTCGTCGGGCAACGGCTATCTCGTTTTCACACCGTTCTTCAAGGCGTGGGACCAGGTGCCGGTGAGCCCCCGAATCACGCCTCCGGCTGCCCTTGCGGGTCCCGAATTGCCCTCTGACGGTCTGGGCGCCCTGCCGGTCGGCGAACCCCTGATCGCCGCCGGGCCCGTCGCTGCCCGCGCGCGACTCGAGGAATTCATCCGCAGCGGCCATGCGGACGGGTACGCCGACGGCCGTGACGACCTGGCCGCCGATGTCACGTCGCATCTTTCGGCCGATCTGCGCATGGGGGTGCTGTCGCCGGCGCAGGTGGGGCGGGCCATCGGCGCTGATGGCGACCTGCCACGGGCGCGTCAGGCGTTCTGGCGCCAACTGGCGTGGCGCGACTTCTACACCCATCACATGCAGCGGCATCCGGTGGTGGCGGGCGCTGCGCTCAAGGAACACTTTCGCGCCATCGAATGG
>CAIPNN010000104.1 GCA_903866425.1 uncultured Actinomycetes bacterium | reverse complement strand
GTTCATCCTCGTGCGCACCTCCAACCCAGGTGCGGCTGAGCTTGAGGACCTTGAGATGGCCGACGGCCGCCCATGGCACGAGGCCGTGGCCGATCGGGTGCGCCAGTGGGGTGCCGCGACCACCGTGCCCGGTCAGGGCTCATCGATTGGCGCCGTCGTTGGTGCCACGGTGCCCGAGCGCATCCACCGCCTTCGCGAATTGATGCCCGACCAGCCATTTCTGCTGCCGGGCGTCGGTGCTCAGGGCGGCGATCCGGCCGAACTCGGTCCGGCATTCGGCGGCCGCGCGAATGGCGCGCTGGTGTCGGCCAGCCGGTCGGTGATCTACGCCGATGACCCCGCGGAGGCGGCGCGCACCCTGCGCGACGTGGTGTGGAGCGCCTGGGAGGCGAACGGATGATGGATGAGCGACTGCGCGACCTGATTGAGCGTGCCAACTACGTGCACGTGGCAACCCTCATGGCCAATGGCTCACCGAGTTCGGTGGCCATGTGGGCCGGCATGGAGGGCGAGTACGTGAGCATCTTCACGGGGAGCGCGGCAAGCCAGAAAGCGAAGAACCTGGCACGCGACGGCCGCGTGGCCATCTCGATCATCGACTTCGAGAACCCCTACCGGGGTGGCCAGATCCGCGGGCATGTGGCCAGCACCCGCCACGGCGCCGAGGCCCTGGCGTTCATGGACACGCTGTCGGTGAAGTACACCGGCCAGCCGTTTCCCATGCGCACCGACGAGGGCACTCAGTACCTCATCGAGGTCGACTGGTCGCGCTACGCCGAGCTCGGGTTCACGCACAAGCCCGAGTGACCCCGGGGGAGAGAGGCCGGCCCGCGGCGTTTGGGGTCAGGCCGCCGAGAGCCGCAGGGTGGGGCGTCGCCCCTGCCATCCGCACCACAGCGCGAACAGCACGATGGCGATGGCCGAGCCCACCCAGTGCAGCCCGGTGAAAACCCCAACCAGGCTCACGAGCCCGGCCACGATTGCACCCGCGAATGTGGGCACAAGCGGCAGGCGCACCACGCGCACGGTCACGTAGGTGGCAATGAGCCATGCCACCGGACCCACGAGCCAGCCCCACGTCTCGAAGAACGAGTGGGGGAGGGTGAGCCCCGTTGCGGCGCCCAGGATGCCGACGACGATCGCCTGGCACAGCGTGGCCCTCCAGAGAATTCCCCAGTCCATGGCGTGAGGGTAGCGTTCCCCATACCCCCCTCACTCATCCCCAGGAGGAACAGCGACATGTCTCACCGTTTGATCGCCGCGGGCCTCGTCCCGCTTGCCGCACTCGCCATGACCGCCGGTACCGCACTGGCCGGTGGATCCACGTCGAAGCCCAAGGCACCGACTGCCACGCAGAAGTCGGCCATCCTCAAGGCCGCCGGTTTCAAGGGTCCGGCCAAGTGCTACTCGGTGGCCCTGTCGTCACGCAAGCAGACCGTCGCCGGCGTGAAGTTCAACAGCAAGGCCAGCGGCTGCACCAAGTACGCCTTCGACGGCAGCAGCCTGTACTACGGCAACAGCGCCAAGACCGCGTGGTACGAGCTCGACGCCGCATCGAGCGAGACGTCCAACCACTGTGACGCACTCAAGATTCTCGTTGGCACTCCGGCATGGCAGGACCTCGCCGGCTACGTGAGCGGGCTCGGCTGCACCAACGTCGACTGATCAGCCGCCCAGCAGATCGGGCAGGTAGGGGATGTTCCCCCGGGCGTCACCCGGGGGCATCCCCACCACGATCTCCGCAGTGATGTCGTCAACGCGGGCCTCGGAGGGCGGCTCCTGCCCGGACAGATCCCGGACGGGCCCTCCGGGGCCTGCGGTGTCGATCCACTGCTGCACGTAGTCGGCCTCGCGGGCGTAGCCCAGCTCGCGGAAGGCGGCCACCGAGCGGTCCTGATCTTCCATCCACGCCAGGCGCCCGTCGGCCTTGGGGCCATCGCCATACGAGGTGGTGACCGAGCGCACCATGGCGCCGGTGGGGTGGTACATCATTCCCTTGAGCATGATGGCCCGCATGTCGTGGTCGCAGTCGGCACCCCACGCGCGCCAGAAGAGCGCGGTCTCCTCGACGGTGCGGCGCAGGTCGGTGCCCTTGGCGCTTGGGTCCTGCCAGCGCAGGGCCATGATGCGGCGCTCGCCCTCGGCCAGCGTGGTGCTGCCACCCAGGTCGACGCCGTATCCGCGCAGGCGCACTTCGCTCTGCAACTCAATGGTGAGGCCCGGGCCGTACCCGATCACCTTGCGGCCCTCGGTGCGCCAGCGCGGGGCGTTGCGCCCGTAGGCATACCGCAGGCGGGTGACCATGCCGATTTCGGCCTCGCCTTCGAGCACCACCACCTGGCGGATGAACATGCCGGGGTGGGCGGCCTGCACGGGGCCGCGGGTGGGCACCACCAGGCAGTCGATCACCCTCACCAGGCCCGTGGGGCTCTTCAGGTCGGTCTCAACGATGAGCGTGCCCTCGCGGTGCCGGTGCGCCACGGTCTCGGAGTCGGGGAAGATCAACTCAATGCCGCCGCCGCGCTCGTCGTCCACAAGCCCGCTGATGATGGTGGGCTGGTCAATGCGCGGTGCCACGAGCCAGCTCAACGTGGCGTGCTCGTCAACAAGGCCCATCGCGCGGCCATCTGAGATCAGGAGAGGTTCGCTCATGCGACGAGGGTACCCGAGCACTGCGCCCTAGTATCGCCGTATGGAAATCGAGGTCACGTTCATCTCAGACCCCGGGTGCCCCTGGGGCTACTCGGCATCACCATCACTCGCGGCGCTGCAGTGGCGCTATGGCCCCCGCCTCACGTGGCGGTTGGTCACCATCGGCCTCGCCGACGACGCCTCGGGGTACGAGGCGCGTGGCTACGACCCCATCATGATGGGGCAGCGCATGGAGATGTTCCGGCAGTTCGGCATGCCCTTCACC
>CAIPNN010000103.1 GCA_903866425.1 uncultured Actinomycetes bacterium | reverse complement strand
CTTCAGGGCCGAGGTGGTGGAGGACTTCATCGCCGGCTACCGGGACGGGCGCACGCCCAACCCCTGCATTACGTGTAACGGCGAGGTGCGCTTTCGCATCCTCGCCGAGGCGGCAGAAGCGCTCGGGGCGTACGGCATGGCGACAGGGCACTACGCCCGCGTCGACCACTCGTCGGGCACCGCCGTGCTGGCCACCGCCGTCGATGGCACCAAGGACCAGAGCTACATGCTCGCCCGTCTCACCGGCGACGTGTTGGAGCGGCTCGTGCTGCCGCTTGGCGATATGACCAAGGACGACGTGCGGGCGCTCGCGGCGTCGCGCGGTCTGCCCGCCGCGGACGCGGTGGAGAGTCAGGATGTCTGCTTTGTCGGCGTGGGCGGGTACACGCCGTTCCTCGAGCGCCAGGGGGTCGAGTCGGAGGCAGGGGAGATCGTCGACACGAACGGCAACGTCGTCGGTTCCCACGATGGCCACTGGCGCTACACCGTGGGGCAGCGCAAGGGTCTCGGCATCGCCGCCCCGGAGCCGCTCTACGTCATCTCCACCGACGCCGCGGCGAACCGCGTGGTGGTTGGCACTCGCGCAGATCTGGCCGCGCGGGTCATCGCCGTGGAGGATGTCGTGGCACACGACATCCCCGATCGCACACTTGATGTGCGAATCCGGCATCATGGTCAGCCCTTCCGGGGTCGTCTCGTCCTCACAGGCGACGGGTCCGGGGAGGTGGTGCTCGAGGACGCTGCCGAGGCAGTTGCCCCCGGGCAGACCGCGGCCCTCTATGACGGGGACCGTCTCGTGGCAGCAGGACGAATCGCCGGCGCACCAGCGCCCGGGAACCGCACGGAGGACTAGATGGATTGGGCAGACATCGCCAACCTCGCGTTGGCCATATTCCTTGTCCTCGTGGGCATCGGGCTCTTCTACCTGTTCTTCCGCCTCGGCGGGCTGTTCGGGCAGCTCGACACGTCGGTTGAGGAAATCACCGATGAGACCGTGCCGATCCTCACGCGTGTACAGACGACCGTTGACGAGGTGAACCAGCAGTTGGGTCACGTTGACGAGATCATGACCAGCGCGGTCAACGCCACCAAGAGCGCCGAGCAGGCTGCCAGTTCGGTGTCGAAGGCCGTCACCGCACCTGCCCGCGCCCTTTCGGGCGTCACGGCATCGGCCAGTGAGGCGCTGCGGTCGTTCAAGGGGCGTCGCGCAACCGAGAAGCCCTCGGAGGACAAGCCCTACAAGCACGAGAGCCCGTACTGATCATGAAGACCCTCGTCGCCATCGTCGGGGTGGGCGTGGCGTGGCTCACGTACCGCGACCGCAACCCGGTGCACTGGCCGGGGCTCGTGCGCGATGAGGCCACTCAGGCGGTGCAGGACGTTCGCGAGGCCCTGGTTGACGGCGCGCGGGCCGGCAAGCGCGCGGAGAGGGCGTTTGATGACGACGTTGCTGCCGTGCGTGCCGCCGCGCGTCGCTGGTAGCCCGCCCGGGCGCTAGATTGCCCGTCGTGACTACCGCCGAGATCCGCGAGGGCTTCCTCCGCTACTTCGAGCGCGAGGGGCATCTCCGGATCCCCTCCGCATCGCTCGTCCCGTTTGAGGACGACCCTTCAGTGCTGCTGACCATCGCGGGCATGCAGCCGCTCAAGTCGTACTTCCTCGGCATGGCCGAGCCGCCTGCGCAGCGCATGACCAGCGCGCAGAAGTGCTTCCGCACGCTCGACATCGATCAGGTGGGGCGCACCGCCCGCCACCTCACGTTCTTCGAGATGCTCGGCAACTTCTCCATCGGCGACTACTTCAAGGACGACGCCATCCGCTTCGGATTCGAGCTCAGCACTGAGGTGCTGAACTTCGACCCCGAGCAGATCTGGATCACCGTCTTCGAGGGCATGGACGGCGTGCCGGCGGACGACGAGGCGCTTGAGCGCTGGGTCGAGCTGGGTATCCCGCGCGACCGCATCCAGCGCCTGGGCGAGGCCGACAACTTCTGGAAGGCCGGTCCCACGGGCCCGTGCGGCCCCAACACCGAGCTGTACCTCGACCGCGGCCCGAGCTTCGGCCCCGATGGCGGCCCGGTCACCGGCACCGATCGCTTCCTCGAGTTCTGGAACCTCGTGTTCATGCAGTACGACCGGTCCGAGGACGGCACGCTCACCACGCTTCCGGCCAAGAACATCGACACCGGGGCCGGTCTGGAGCGCCTTGCGGCGATCCTGCAGGACAAGACCACGGTGTTCGAAACCGACGGGTTCCGGCCGCTCATCGGCTGGGCCGAGCAGGTGTCGGGCCGCACGTACGACACCGATCCGCGTGTTGACCGCGCCATGCGCGTGCTGGCCGACCATGGCCGTGCCATGACCTTCCTGGCTGCCGACGGTGTGCGCCCCGGCAACGAGGGCCGCGATTACATCCTGCGGCGCATCATCCGCCGTGCCGTGAGCGAGGGCGCGTACCTGGGCCTCGAGCCTGCGCGCCTCGTGAGCCTGGTGCAGGTGGTGGCCGACGGCTACGGCGACGCCTACCCGGAAATCGCATCCGAGCGCTCCACGGTTGAGGACGTCATCGGCGCCGAGGCCGAACAGTTCGCCCGCACGCTCGAGCAGGGCACGCGCCTGCTGGGCGAAGTGCTCAACAGCTCGCGCGCATCTGGCGTCATCGCCGGCGACGACGCCTTCCGTCTGCACGACACCTTCGGGTTCCCGCTCGACCTCACGCGCGATGCCGCCGAAGAGCACAACCTGCAGGTTGACGAGGAGGGCTTCGAGCGCCTCATGACCGAGCAGCGCGACCGTGCCCGTGCGGCAGGCCGCAAGGGCGGTGGCACCGACCGCGCCAAGGCCGAGGCCGTGGCGCAGGGCAGCGAGAACACCGAGTTCGTCGGCTACGACCAGCTTGAGGTGGTCACGCGCATCAGGGCCATCGAGCCCACCGATGGCGATGAGGCGCTGGCCAAGCTGGAGCAGTCGCCCTTCTACGCCGAGGGCGGCGGTCAGGTGAGCGACACCGGTGTGATCACCGGCAACGCCGGCAGCGCCGAGGTGCTCGACGTACTGCGTCTTGGCGACGACCAGGTGCTGCGCCTCAAGGTCACCGGCGATCTTCCGGTGGGCGCCGAGGTCACGGCCAGCGTCGATACCGCACGACGCCACGCCACCGAGGCCAATCACACCGCCACGCACGTGCTCAACTGGGCCCTCCGTGGCGCGCTGGGCGATGGCGTGCGTCAGGCCGGCTCATACGTGGGCCCCGACAAGCTCAGGTTCGACTTCTCGCATCGCGGCAAGATCGAGCCCGAGGTGCTGCTCGAGATCGAGCGCAGCGTGAACGACCGGGTATCCGCCGACGAGCCCGTCGTGGCTGATGTGATGGCCCGCGCAGATGCCGACTCCCTTGGCGCCATCGGCCTCTTCGAGGAGAAGTACGGCGAGTACGTGCGCGTGGTGCAGACCGGTGGCTTCTCGAAGGAGCTCTGCGGTGGCACGCACGTGTCGCGCACGGGTGAGATCGGCCCGTTGGTCATCGTGTCGGAGGGCAGCACGGGTGCAGCCACCCGCCGCATCGAGGCCGTCACCGGTCTCGCGGCGCTCGAGCACATGCGTGACCGCGCTGCAGCACTCGAGGCCGAACTGGCCGCGCGCGATGAGCGCATCAAGCGTCTTGAGGGCGACCTGAAGAAGGCCCGGTCCGGCCGTGTCGACGTGGGGTCGGTGGCCGCGGGTGCGGAGCAGGTGGGCGCCGTCACGGTGCTGGCCGCCGAGGTCGAGGCGTCCGACATGGACGAGCTGCTTTCGATCACCGACCGCGTCAAGCAGTCGCTCGGCGATACGGCTGCCGTGGTGCTCGGTGCGGTGGCCGATGGCAAGGCCCTCCTGGTTGCCAACTTCGCCGACGGCGCTGTGGCATCGGGCATGTCGGCGGCTGACGTGATGCGCGAGGTCGCGCCCATCGTGGGCGGCGGCGGCGGGGGCAAGCCTGGCATGGCGCGCGCGGGCGGCAAGGATCCGTCGAAGATGGCTGAGGCCATGACGCACGCCAACCAGGTGCTGAGGTCGGCGGCCGGGTGAAGGCGCTCGCCCTCGACCTCGGGCGCGAGCGCACCGGGGTCGCGGTGAGCGACCCCACGGGCACGCTGGTGCGTCCGCTGCCGGTCATTCGCCGCGTCGATGCGCCGGAGGGTGCGGCAGCGCTGGATCAGGTCATCGCCGACGAGGCCCCTGAGGTCATCGTCATCGGCGAGCCGCTCCTCATGTCGGGTGAGGCGGGAGAGCAGGCCCATCACACCCGCTCATTCGCCGGACGCCTGCGCAAGCGGGTGAGTGCGCGGGTCGTGCTGTCGGACGAGCGCCTGTCCACCGCGGAGGCTGAGCGGCTGCGTCGGGAGGGCGGCGCACAGGCCGAGCTCGACAGCGTGGCCGCCTGCGTCATTCTCGAGAGCTGGTTGCGTGGCAACGGGGCGGCAGCGTGAGTACACAGCGGCCACCGCGTCGGCGCCCTCGCCCCGAGCGCACCACCAAGGCGGGTCGCGGCGTGCTCATCGGCGCGGTGCTCGGGGTGCTCGTGCTCGTCGCCATCGTCGCCGGGGTCGTCATGACGCGCGGCGGGAACGCCGTACCGGTGGCGACCACGCCCACGACGGTTGACGTGCTGTTCGTTGAGGGGAAGCGCCGCACGGAGTACGCAGCAACCCTGCAGGAGAAGACGGGCATTCCCGCCGCGGAATACCTCAGCGCCACCGACGCCTCGAGGCTGGGCCAGACCCTGGCCGGCACGAAGAAGCCCGTCTCACTTGAGGGTTTCCTGTTTCCCGCCACGTATCCCGTTGACCCGAAGAAGCCCGTGAGCGAACTCGTGGACTACCAGCTGCGCACCTACGTGCAGCAGACCGCCACGGTTGACTACTCGTACGCGAAGAAGAAGAACCTCACGCGGTACGACGTGCTCATCCTGGCGTCCATCATCGAGCGCGAGGCCAGCACCCCGAAGGACCGGCGGCTCATCGCGGGCGTCTTCTACAACCGTCTGCGGCTCGGCATGCGTCTCGACAGCGACGTGACGGTGCATTACGCGCTGGGGTCGTGGTCGAAGGACCTCACGAAGAGCGACCTCAACCTCAATTCGCCGTACAACACACGCAAGTTCCACGGGTTGCCGCCAACGCCCATCTGTAATCCGGGGCTCGACGCCATCAAGGCGGCCGCGCGCCCGACCATGTCGGACAACCTGTACTTCGTCGCCAGCCCGAGCGGCAAGGTGTACTACGCCACCACCAGCGCCGCGTTCCAGCAGGCAATTGCACAGGCGAAGGCGAACGGCTGACCGTGAACGAGCCCTGGCCCACATCTGCCACACGTTTTGCCGGCGTCATCGGTTGGCCCATCAGCCATTCCCTGTCGCCGCGCATGCACAACGCCGCGTTCCGGGCCCTCGGCCTCGACTGGGCGTATCTGGCGTTCCCCATTGATCCCGATCACGTCAGCGACGCCGTGCGTGGTCTGTTCCGCGCCGGCTGCTCGGGCCTCAACGTCACCATCCCGCACAAGCACGCGGTGATCGAGTGCTGCTCTGCCGTCACCCCTGCGGTCGAGGCCATCGGCGCCGCCAACACGCTCATTCCGGATGGCGACGGCGGCATGACCGGCGACAACACCGACGCCGAGGGGTTCCTGCGCGCGCTTGACGAGTGTGCGCCCATTGACCTCGACGGCGCTGAGGTACTCATGATCGGTGCGGGCGGGGCCGCGTGTGCCGTGGCGTTCGCGCTCAAGGGGCGTGGGGCGCGTCTTCGGGTGGCCAATCGCACCGAGGAGAAGTGCGCTGCCCTTGGCGAGGTCGTGCCCTTCACCCATCAGGCAATTGAGGACGCCGCTGCGCGTGCGGCGCTCGTGGTCAACTCCACGAGCCTCGGGATGGGAACCGACGAGGTCCCTGCGGACCTGCCGCTCGAGTCGCTCGGCCCGCACACCGTGGCCTACGACCTGGTGTACCGCACCGAGCCGACCCCATGGCTCGCGGCCGCGGCGGCTCGCGGTGCGCGTACGGTTGACGGTGCCGGCATGCTGCTGCATCAGGGGGCCGCGGCCTTCCGCCAGTGGACCGGCGTCGAGCCCCCGCTGGACGCCATGCGCGCGGGCCTCACCTCCCGCTAGGTCGTCCGGGCGGGGGCCTAGCCTGACGTGTCCCCTGCGGCGCAGGGGGGCACCATGACGACCTTCATCCACACCGCCGACTGGCACCTGGGCCTCAGCCCGCGATTCCTCTCTGAGGACGCGCGTCCCCGGTATGCCGAAGACCGCCGCCGAGCGGTGCGTGCCATCGCCCGCATCGCCCACGACGAGGGCGCGCATTTTGTCGTGGTCGCCGGTGACGTTTTCGACTCCAACCACGTCGATCGTGCAGAGGTCGCCCGGGCAGCCGATGCACTGGGCGCATTCGATGTGCCGCTGCTCATCCTCCCGGGCAATCACGACCCCCTCGATGCGGGGTCGGTGTATACGTCGCGGGCGTTCGTCGACAACACGCCCGACAACGTGGTGGTGGTGACCGACTCCACCCCGATTGATGTGGCCCCAGGTGTGCAGGTGGTGGGGGCACCGTGGCCGAGCCTGCGCCCTGCCGGTGACCTCACTGCACAGGCGCTCCGCGATTTGCACGCCCTGCCAGGGCTCTCCCGCGTGCTTCTGGCCCACGGCATCGTCGATGTCGACGCCATCGCCACGGAGGGCGGTGCGCTCATCGGCATGGCAGGCCTCGAGACGGCGCTGCGCGAGGGCGTGGTGCAGTACGTGGCGCTCGGCGACCACCATTCGGCGCGCGAGGTGGGGGGCAACCCTGCCGTTCGGTATGCCGGCACCCCTGAAGCCACACGTCACCGCGAGCAGGATGCCGGGGGAGTGCTCGTGGTGTCGCTTGAGTCACCGGTGCCCCAGGTGCGCTGGCGCCAGGTGGGGCAGTGGCAGTTCGTGCGCCGGCAGTTCGCCCTGTCCAGCGGCGACGACGTTGAGGCATTTGACGCGGAACTCGCGCAGGTTGCCGACAAAGAGACCACGGTGCTTCGGCTCGACCTGTCGGGCGCGCTGACGGTGGGCGAGGACGCCCGACTGCACGAGGTGCTCGAACTGCGTCGGGACGTGTTCGGCAGCCTCACGGTGTCCGACCGCACGTACGACGTGGCGGTCATCACCGGCGAGGACGATCTGGCAGCGCTCGGCCTGTCGGGGTACGCCCTTGATGCAGCGCAGGAGATCGCCGCTGCTGCGGATGGCGATGGGCCAGATGCCCGGGTCGCCCGCGACGCGCTTCGACTGCTGCACCGCCTGGTTCAGGGGGCGGCGTGAGGATCAACCGGGTGCTGCTGCGCGACTTCCGCGGCATCAGTGAGGTAGAGATCGCCTTCGCCCCCACGGGGGTCACCATCGTGCAGGGGCCGAATGAGGTGGGGAAGTCGAGCGTCGCCGAGGCCCTCGACATGCTCATACGCCACCCCGACTCGTCAAAGCGCGATGACGTGCGTGCCACTCAGCCGGTGGGGCAGGACGTGGGCCCCTACGTGGAAGCCGACATCACCAGCGGCGGAACGCGCTTTCGCTACGCCAAGCGCTGGCTGCGGCAGCCCAAGACCGAGTTGCACGTGCTCGAACCCGCTGAAGTGCAGCTGACCGGGCGGGAGGCGCACGATCGGGCCGAGGAGATTCTGCGCGACTCGACCGACCTCGATCTGTTCCGGGCGCTCTGGCTGCGGCAGGACGATGGTCTGGGCCAGGCTGCGCT